>JBDTBX010000145.1:0-8189 GCA_039923915.1 Nostocoides sp.
GTCGGCGGTCCGGCCGTCGAGGGTGGTGAGGTGCTGGGTGCGGGTCAGGGTCGCGGCATACCCCTCCCCGAACTCGTCCACGACGAGAGTCTGGAACACGCTGAGTCGCACGAGCAGCAAGTCTAGATTGGACCGGGCGGCCCACCGACAGCCGGTGACGCCGCCCGACGAGACCAAGGACGGGTCAGATGCGCAGCACCATGCAGGACATCCCGCTCACCATCGCGATGGTCATGCGGCACGGCACGACCGTCCACGGCGACTCGGAGGTGGTGACCGCCACGGCCGACGGCGTCCGGAGCAGGTCGTATGCCGAGCTGGGCCTGAGGGCAGCCCAGCTCGCCAATGCGTTGCGCGGCTTGGGGATCGACGGCGACCAGCGGGTCGCGACGTTCCAGTGGAACAACGCCGAGCACCTCGAGGCCTACCTCGCCGTGCCCTCCATGGGCGCGGTGCTGCACACGCTCAACATCCGGCTGGCCGCCGACCAGCTGGTCTTCATCGCCAATCACGCCGACGACCAGGTCGTCATCGTCGACGACTCCCTCGTCCCCCTCTTCACCCCGCTCCTGCCGTCGCTGACAACCGTGCGCCACGTCCTCGTCGCGGGCCCCGATGCCGCCTCGGTCGACCTCGCGCCGCTCCGGGCGACGGGCACGGACGTCGGCCTGTACGAGGACGCGCTCGCCGGGCAGCCGACGACGTTCGACTGGCCGGAGCTGGACGAGCGCGACGCCGCCGCCATGTGCTACACGAGCGGCACGACCGGCAACCCCAAGGGTGTCGTCTACAGCCACCGGTCGGCCTACCTGCACTCGATGGCCGTCTGCATGGGCACCAACGCGGGTCTGTCGTGGGACGACCGGATCCTGCCCGTCGTCCCGATGTTCCACGCGAACGCCTGGGGCCTTCCGTATGCCGCGCTGATGGCGGGCGCGTCGCTCGTCATGCCCGACCGCTGGCTGCAGGCCGAGCCGCTCGTCCGATTCATGACGGCAGCCCGGCCGACCATCTCCGGCGGCGTCCCCACCGTCTGGAACGACGTCCTCGGCTATCTCGACACCCACCCGACCGACCTGTCCTTCCTGCGCCTCGTGCTCTGTGGCGGGTCGGCCGTGCCGATCTCCCTGCAGAAGGCACTGCGCGAACGGCACGGGCTCGACATGGTCCAGGCGTGGGGCATGACCGAGACCTCGCCGGTCGCCTCGACCGCCCGACCCCCGACCGGAGCGTCCGGCGACGAGCTGTGGCACTACAAGGGCACGGCGGGTCGGCCGCTGCCGGGCGTCCAGGCCAGGATCATGGGCGACCACGGCCCACTCCCGAACGACGGGGAGGCCGTCGGCGAGCTGGAGGTTCGAGGGCCCTGGGTCACGGCGGAGTACTACAAGGACGACGACCCGGCGAGGTTCGACGACGGCTGGCTGCGCACCGGCGACGTCGGCACCCTCGACCCGCTCAGCTACATCACCCTCACCGACCGGGCCAAGGACGTCATCAAGTCCGGTGGCGAGTGGATCAGCTCGGTCGAGCTCGAGGGCGCCCTGATGGCTCACCCCGACGTGGTCGAGGCAGCCGTCGTCGCCATCCCCGACGAGAAGTGGCAGGAGCGCCCGCTGGCCACCGTCGTCCTCCGCGAGGGCGCGAGGACGACTCCCGAGCAGTTGCGCGAGCACCTGGCCGGCCAGTTCCCCAGCTGGCAGCTGCCCGACGCGTGGTCGTTCATCGAGGCCGTCCCGCGCACCTCGGTCGGCAAGTTCGACAAGAAGGTCATCCGCCGCCAGTTCGGCGAGGGTGAGCTCACCGTCCTGCGCGTCGAGCACTGAGCCGGCCCTCTTCGGCGGGCCACCGGTTCGGCAATACTGGCGGCATGCTGCTCATCACCGCCGACGGCGTCCCGACCTCGCTCGCCCGTGTCTCCGAGCCGCCAGCTCCCCCGGTCCGGGTCGGCGTGGTCCAGCACGCCTGGGACGCCGACCCCGAGCGGCTCAGGGGCACCCTGCGCGACGGCATCCGGACCGCTGCCGAGGCCGGCGCCGCGATGGTGTTCCTGCCCGAGCTGACCCTCTCCCGCTACCCGGCCGACGCCCTGCCGTCCGGCACCCCGTCGGACACCGCCGAGTCACTCGACGAGGGTCCGACGATGGCCTTCGCGCGTTCTGCCGCAACGGAATTCGATGTTCACGTCCACGCCTCGCTCTACGAGCGGGCCGACCAGGGCGACGGACTCGGCTTCAACACCGCGATCCTCGTCGGTCCGACCGGCGAGCTCGTCGCCCGGACCCGCAAGACCCACATCCCGGTCACGGCGGGCTACTACGAGGACAAGTACTTCCGGCCGGGCCCACCCGACAACGCGTATCCCGTTGTCTCCGTTGCCGATCCGGCGATGCGCCTGGGGATGCCGACGTGCTGGGACGAGTGGTTCCCCGAGGTGGCCCGGTCCTACGCCCTCGGCGGCGCCCAGATCCTCGTCTATCCCACGGCGATCGGCTCCGAGCCGGACCATCCCGACTTCGACACCCAGCCACTCTGGGAGCACACCATCGTCGGCCACGCGATCGCCAACGGTCTGTTCGTGGTCGTCCCGAACCGTTGCGGCACAGAGGGGCTGATCAGGTTCTACGGCTCGTCGTTCATTGCCGACCCCTACGGCCGGATCCTCGTCAAGGCGCCCAGGGACGAGCAGGCGGTCCTCGTGGCGGACCTCGACCTGGCCCAGGGCCGGGACTGGATGGACCTGTTCCCGTTCCTGTCGACCCGTCGACCGGACTCGTATGCCGCGCTGACGGCGCCGCTCCGCCCGGAGCACGTGCGCCTCGACCCCGACGCCGTGACCAAGGGGACCGAGGTCGAGGCGTGACCCCGGCTCCTGGTCCGTGGCGGATGCCGGCCGAGTGGGAGCCGCACGAGCGGACCTGGCTGGCGTGGCCCAGCCAGGGCTACACCCTCGGCGACACGGTGGACGAGGTCGAGTCGGCCCGGGGGACGTGGTCAGCGGTGGCCAAGGCGATCGCCCGGTTCGAACCCGTCACCCTCGTCGTCGACCCGGGTGATGCGGAGGTGGCCGCGAGCTACGTCGGCAAGCAGCAGGAGATCACGATCGTCCAGGCTGCGCTCGACGACGCCTGGATGCGCGACATCGGGCCGAGCTTCGTCGTGTCACGAGATGGTTCGCTCGGGGCCGTCAACTGGGTGTTCAACGGCTGGGGCGCGCAGCCGTGGGCCACCTGGGGCAACGACGCGTTGATCGGCGCCTTCGTCGGCGCCCTGGCCGGCGCCGAGGTGATCGACTCCCCGATGGTCAACGAGGGTGGCGGCATCCACGTCGACGGGCAGGGCACGGTCCTGCTCACCGAGACGGTCCAGCTCGACGCGGGCCGCAACCCGGGGCTCTCCCGGGCCGAGGTGGAGGCCGAGTTGGCCCGCACGATCGGCGCCACGGCATACGTCTGGCTCCCGCGCGGGCTGACCCGCGACTACGACGAGTTCGGGACCCGGGGACACGTCGACATCGTCGCGACCTTCGCGGCCCCGGGACTGGTCCTCCTGCACTGGCAGGAGGACCGCACCCACCCCGACTACGCGGTCTGCCGCGAGCTCGAGGCGGTCCTCGAGGACGCGCGGGACGCACACGGCCTGGCGCTGCGCGTCATCAAGGTGCCCGCTCCCCGCGCCACGCACGACGACGACGGGCCCGTCGACTGGTCGTACATCAACCACCTCCTCGTCAACGACGGCGTCATCGCCTGCACGTTCGCCGACCCGCAGGACGAGGAGTCGCTGGCGATCCTCGCCGCGGCCTACGGAGGCCGGGACGTCGTCGGCGTCGACGCCCGACCGCTCTTCGACCGCGGTGGCGGGATCCACTGCATCACCCAGCAGCAACCCATCGCCCAGCCGCAACCCATCGCCCAGCAGCAGACCCGCTCGGCCCCGACCGCTGACGGCTGAGCAGTGTCCGCGCCCGGCCGGGTGTCGGTGCCGGGTGAGAGGCTGACCCCCTGATGACTGCCGACGTGCTCGACCGCTTCTCCCCCGCGACCCAGGCGTGGTTCCGCGGCAGTTTCACCGCGCCCACGACCGCCCAGGCGGGCGCGTGGTCGGCCATCAGCTCGGGGCAGCACACCCTCGTCGTCGCCCCGACCGGCTCGGGCAAGACCCTGTCGGCGTTCCTCTGGGCCCTGGACCGCCTGGCGACCGAGCCGCACCCCGCCGACAAGCTCAAACGCTGCCGGGTCCTCTACGTCTCGCCGATGAAGGCCCTCGCTGTCGACGTCGAGCGCAACCTGCGCTCGCCCCTCGTGGGCATCGGTCACGCAGCCGACCGGCTCGGCGTGCCGCGGCCCGACATCACCGTGGGGGTCAGGTCCGGCGACACGCCGGCCAATGAGCGACGGGCCTTCGCCCGCACCCCGACCGACGTGCTCATCACGACGCCCGAGTCACTGTTCCTCATGCTCACCAGCAGCGTCCGCGCATCGCTGACCGGCATCGAGACGGTCATCCTCGACGAGGTGCACGCCGTCGCGGGCACCAAGCGCGGAGCCCACCTCGCGGTGTCCCTCGAGCGGCTCGATGCCCTTCTCGAGCGCCCGGCCCAGCGGGTCGGCCTGTCGGCGACCGTCCGCCCGGTGGAGGAGGTCGCCCGGTTCCTCGCCGGTGGCCGGCCCGTCGAGATCGTCCAGCCACCGTCGACCAAGAAGTGGTCGCTCGAGGTCGTCGTCCCCGTCGAGGACATGTCCGCCCTCGGCGAGCCGACCGGCGACCTGTCCGGGCCGGCCTCCGGAGAGGTGCAGCGGGCCTCGATCTGGCCGCACGTCGAGGAGCGGATCGTCGACCTCATCGCCGACCACCGTTCCACCCTCGTCTTCGCCAACTCACGGCGGCTCGCGGAGCGGCTGACCGCCCGGCTCAACGAGATCTGGGAGGACCGGCTGGCCGCACAGACCGCGGTGCAGCTCGACAATCCCGACGCCGCGGCCGACGCCGACGGTGCCACGCGGATCGGTGCGCCGCCGGGTGAGGCGAGCGGGCGGCATCCGAGATCGTCCCGCACCCCGGCCGAGATCATGGCCCAGTCCGGCGGTGCGCGCGGAGCCCCGGCCGTCCTCGCCCGAGCCCACCACGGCTCGGTGAGCAAGGAGCAGCGCGCCGAGATCGAGGAGGCGCTCAAGGCCGGCCTGCTTCCCGCCGTCGTGGCGACGAGCAGCCTCGAGCTCGGCATCGACATGGGCGCCATCGACCTCGTCGTCCAGGTCGAGTCCCCGCCGAGCGTCGCCTCGGGTCTGCAGCGCGTCGGTCGCGCCGGGCACCAGGTCGGGGCGGTCAGCCACGGCGTGCTCTTCCCCAAGTTCCGCGGTGACCTCGTCCAGACCGCGGTGGTCACCGAGCGGATGCAGGCCGGCGGCATCGAGGCACTCCATGTGCCGGCCAACCCGCTCGACGTCCTGGCCCAGCAGATCGTCGCCATGTGCGCGCTCGATGACTGGACCGTCGAGCAGGTCGAGGCGCTTGTCCGGCGCACGGCGTCGTTCGCGGCCCTCACCCACGCGACGCTCGAGGCCGTCCTGGACATGCTCGCCGGCAAGTACCCGAGCGAGGAGTTCGCCGAGCTGCGACCGCGGATCGTCTGGGACCGGCTGACCGGCCAGCTCACCGGCCGTCGCGGGGCGCAACGACTCGCCGTCACCTCGGGCGGCACGATCCCCGACCGCGGTCTGTATGCCGTGTTCCTCGCGACCGGCGAGGGGCCGGGCCGGCGAGTCGGCGAGCTCGACGAGGAGATGGTCTACGAGTCCCGCGTCGGCGACACCTTCACCCTCGGCACGTCGACGTGGCGGATCGAGGACATCACCCACGACCGCGTGCTCGTCACGCCCGCGCCGGGTCTGCCGGGGCGGTTGCCGTTCTGGACCGGGGACGCCCAGGGCCGCCCGGCCGAGCTGGGGGCGGCGGTCGGTGCCTTCGTTCGCGAGGTGGCTGCCCTTCCGCGCGAGCGGGCGATCGAGCGGGTGGGTGCGGCAGGCCTCGACGCCTGGGCCACCGACAACCTGCTCGGCTACCTCGACGAGCAACGCACCGCGACCGGCCGGGTGCCCGACGACCGCACCGTGGTCGTCGAGCAGTTCCGTGACGAGCTCGGCGACTGGCGGGTGGCCATCCATTCCCCCTACGGCAGCCAGGTCCACGCGCCGTGGGCCCTCGCCGTCTCTGCGCGAATGCGTGAACGGTTCGGCGTCGAGGTCCAGGCCGCCCACTCCGACGACGGCATCGTGCTGCGCCTGCCCGACGTCGAGTTCGACGACGGGGCGGGCGCCAGCGCCGACCTGCTCGAGCTGGTCACGATCGACCCCGACGACGTGCACGACCTGGTCACCGAGCAGCTCGGCGGCTCGGCCCTGTTCGCAGCCCGCTTCCGCGAGTGCGCGGCCCGCGCCCTGCTGCTGCCGCGCCGCCGCCCCGACCAGCGCCAGCCGTTGTGGCAGCAACGCCAGCGGGCCGCCCAGCTGCTCCAGGTGGCCAGCCAGTACCCCGCGTTCCCGATCGTCCTGGAGGCCGTCCGCGAGTGCCTCCAGGACGTCTTCGACGTGCCCGCCCTCACCGACCTGATGCGCCGGATCGTGGCCCGCGAGGTCAGCCTGGTCCACGTCGAGAGCGCCCAGCCGTCGCCGTTCGCCAAGTCGCTCCTGTTCGGCTACGTCGCCCAGTACCTCTACGAGGGCGACTCCCCGCTCGCCGAGCGTCGGGCCGCGGCACTCTCGCTCGACCCCGGCCTGCTCGCCGAGCTCCTCGGGCGCGGCGACGGACTCTCGTTGCGCGACCTGCTCGACGCCGACCAGCTCATGCGCACCGCAGCCGAGCTGCAGCGGCTCGCACCTGAGCGCCGGTGCCGAGACGCCGAGGACATCGCCGACCTGCTCCGCGTCCTTGGCCCGCTGCCGCTCGACGCCGTGGTCGCCCGGTCGACCGACGAGCTGACCCGCCCGATCGTCGGCTCGCACCTCGTCGAGCTCGAGTCGGCCCGCCGGGTGATCCGGGTGCGCATCGCGGGTGAGGAACGGTTCGCCGCCATCGAGGACGCCGCCCGGCTCCGCGATGCCCTCGGCGCCCAGCTGCCGGTCGGCGTGGCCCCGTCCTTCCTCGAGCCGGTCCCCGACCCGCTCGGCGACCTCGTCGCGCGCTACGCCCGCACGCACGGCCCGTTCACCGTCACCGAGATCGCCGCCTGGTGGGGCATCGGCACCGCCGTGGCCGGCGCTGCCCTGCGCCGGCTCGCTGCCACCGGCCGGGCCGTCGAGGGCGAGTTCACGCCGAGCCAGCTCCTGACCGGCCACGCCGGCATCGAGTTCTGCGATGCCGAGGTGCTCCGCCTGCTGCGCCGTCGGTCGCTCGCCGCGCTCCGGGCCGAGGTGGAGCCGGTCACCGCCGAGGACTTCGCCGCGTTCCTGCCGCCGTGGCAGGGCGTCGCTGGGTCGTTGCGCGGTGTCGACGGCCTGGTTCGCGCCGTCGAGCAACTCAGTGGGGCGCGCCTGCCCGCCAGCGCCCTGGAGACCCTCGTCCTGCCCGCCCGCGTCGTCGACTACTCCCCCGCGCTGCTCGACGAGGCCATGAGCACCGGGGCCGTCCTCTGGCAGGGCAATGGCAGCCTCGCCGGTGACGACGGGTGGGTCTCGCTGCACCTCGCCGACAGCGCGCATCTGACCCTCGCGCCACCGCAGGAGCCGGCGACCGAGCTGGCGACCACCGTCCGGGCAGCCCTCGGCGGTGGCGGCGCCTACTTCTTCCGCACCCTGTCCGACGTGGTGGGCAGCACCGACGACACCGACCTCACCGACGCCCTGTGGGAGCTCGTCTGGGCCGGTCATCTCACCGGCGACACCCTGGCCCCGTTGCGCGCTCTGCTCGGTCAGGGTCGCTCGGCCCACAAGCGTACCCGCACCGCACCACGAACGACGAGGTATGCCGGGCGGCGGGGGCCGCTGGGCGGCTTCGGTGCGAGACAGCCCCGTCCGGCCATGCCCCGAGTCTCCGGGCCACCGACGACGGTTGGCCGCTGGTCGCTCCTGCCTCCGGTGGAGACCGATCCGACGATCCGCGCGTATGCCGCGGCCGAGCTGCTCCTCGACCGCTACGGCGTGCTCACCCGGGGTTCGGTGGTCGCCGAGCAGGCCGATGGCGGCTTCGCC
>JBDTBX010000146.1:0-2985 GCA_039923915.1 Nostocoides sp.
CCAGGTGAAGACCGCCGAGAAGTTCCGGTGGAGGAGCGACCAGAGCTGGTAGATGTTCGGGATCGAGGAGACGAAGACCTTGGCCCCCGGCCGGGCGGTTGTGAACTGGGAAAGGGCAGCCCCGAACTGGCTGCGGAAGGTCTTCGTAGGGGTCATCGTGGACGTGCTGGAGGTGCACAGGTCGTTGGCGCCCATGAGGATCGTCACGTAGTCGACGTTCTGAGCGGCTGCGGTGCCCAGCTGCCCGGCGAGGGCGCTCATCTTGGCGCCGGTCTGGGCGTCGTTGAGGTTGTGGCCGCTGATCGCCGGGTTCAGTGCGAGCAGCCGCGCGTACTGGCTGTTCACGCCGGCTCCGGTGGACCACGAGTACTGCGGACAGTCGGACAGGAAGCACCCGCTGCTCTTGACGTCGAAGGCCCGGGTGATCGAGTCACCGGTCGAGGCCATCGAGCCGGGGTACGCCGTGGAGGCGGCCTGCGCGCTCGGCGCGACGAGGGCCGCGGTCAGGGCGAGTGCGGTGATGAGGGCAAGGAGCAGACGACGCATGGGGAACCGTCCTCGTTGACGATGAGCCGGAAGAGCCATCTCGCAGAGTGGCACAACCGGATCGGTACGGCAACCGGGAGAACGGACGAGGACACCGAGGAGCGACCGGCTCGTCGCCGGGTCAGCGGCCGTGGGCCCGCAGGTCGGGGGCGCCAAACGCCTGGGGCAGGACGTCGGCCATCCTCAGCGTCCCCTCGGGGGTGACGATGAGACAGTCGGCCCCGCCGTTCTCCCACAGCAGCTGCCGGCAGCGGCCGCACGGCATGAGCGGCTCCCCGTCGCCGCCGACACAGTGGACCGCGACGAGCCGGCCACCCCCGGTGGCATGCAGCTGGGAGACCATTCCGCACTCGGCGCAGAGGGTGACGCCGTAGGCGGCATTCTCGACGTTGCACCCGGAGACGATCCGGCCGTCGTCGACGAGGCCGGCGACCCCGACCGGGAAGTTCGAGTACGGCGCATAGGCGCAGGCCATGACGCGCACCGCCTCCGCCCGCAGGTCGTCCCAGTCGATCTGCGCAACCTTGGCCATGCTTGATCGTATGCCGCGGGGACTCGGTCAGTCGGGTCGCGGTCGCGAGGTGACCGGCTCCGGGTCAGGACCGACCCGACGGCCCGCTCCAGCGTGTCATCGGGGTCGTAGGCCGGGAGCACCACGGAGATGACGGGCATGGGAGATCAGCCGCTGTGTGCGGGTGCCTTGACCCGGTGGGCGACGACGGCACCGGCGAGCAGCCGGGCGGCGAGGACGATCGCGTCCTCGTCGACGACGAGGTCGCCCTGATGGAGGTCGTATGCCGGGCCGCCCGGTGTCCGCGTGCCGAGCCGGGCCATCGCGCCGGGGACCTCTTGGACGTACCAGGCGAAGTCCTCCCCGCCGAGGCTCTGGGTCGTCGTCGTGGTCTCGAGGCCGGCGAACGCCGCTGACTCTCGGAAGGCGTCGACAGCCTCGGGGTGGTTGACGACGGGTGGCATCCCCTTGGCCCGGTCCAGAATCGCGGTGACGCCGTAGGGGGCCACGACGCCAGCGACGATGCTGTCCAGGACGGGGCCGACCTGCTCCCACGTCGCCGCGTCGAGCATCCGCAGGGTGCCGGTGCACTCCCCAGAGGACGGGATGACGTTGGCTGCACGGCCGGCGTTGATGCTGCCCCAGACGAGTGCGGCGCCAGCCCGGGGGTCGAGCCGGCGGGAGAGGGCGGCCGGGACCTCGGTGACGACCTTGGCCAGGGCGAAGGTGAGGTCCTCGGTGAGGTGCGGCCGCGACGTGTGACCGCCCCGCCCGCTGAGGCGCACCGTCACCCGGTCGCAGGCGGCCGTGATCGCACCGTCGCGCAGGCCCACCCGGCCCACCTCCAGGCTCGGGTCGCAGTGCAGTGCGAAGATCGCGTCGACCTCATCGAGCGCGCCCGCCGCGATGAGGTCGTGGGCTCCGCCGGGGATCGTCTCCTCCGCCGGCTGGAACAGCAACCGGACGCCGATGCCGAGCTCGCGCAGGGCGACGTCGTGGGTGCGTAGGGCGAGGGCCGCCCCGATCAACGCCACCGTGTGCACGTCGTGACCGCACGCGTGACAGACGCCCTCGCGCTCGCTCGCCCACGGCAGGCCGCTCCGGTCGGCCACCGGCAACGCGTCCAGGTCGGCACGGAGGGCGACCCGGTAGGCCGCCTGCTCGGCCCCGATATCGGCGAGCAACCCGGTGCCCGGCAGCGGCCGGACCCGGATGTCGGCCTCGGCGAGCCGCTTGGCGACGATCGCCGTCGAGCGGGTCTCCTCCCCAGACAACTCGGGGTGGCGGTGCAGGTCGCGACGAATCTGGATCAGCTCGGGTTCGAGGGCAGCGAGGGTCTCGCCGAGGGCCGTAGCGAGCAGGGAAGAATGGGGGGAGGTCATGGTGAGGCGAAATTCTACGCCCGCGACGCTCTCTCCAGAACGCTCAGAAGGTGTCGCGCGGGATGTACAGACCCCACACCTCACGGAGTGCATGGGCAACCTCGCCGCCAGTGGCACGCAGCCGCAGCGCCTCGCGCATCGGATAGAGGACATTGTCGGTGCCGCGCGCGGCCTCGCGCACCCGGTCAAGCGCGGCATCGACCGCCGCCTGGTCCCGGTCCGTACGCAGCGCCGCGAGCCGGGCTCGCTGGTCGGCCTCGATCGCCGGGTTGACGCGGAGCGGCTCGTAGGGCTCCTCCTCGGCGAGCGTGTACCTGTTGACCCCGACGACGACGCGCTCGCCGCTGTCGATCTCCAACTGGGTGGCGTAGGCCGAGCGCTCGATCTCGCTCTTCTGGAACCCCTGCTCGATGGCCGCGACCGCTCCCCCGCGGTCCTCGACCGCCTGCATCAGCTCCAGGGCAGCGGCCTCCAGGTCGTCGGTCATCGACTCGATCACGTAGGAGCCGGCGAACGGGTCGACCGTCTTGGTCACGTCGGTCTCCA
>JBDTBX010000147.1:0-15080 GCA_039923915.1 Nostocoides sp.
CGTCCGTCGAGGTCGACGCCGAGCTGTTCGACGACCCCCGGACCCTGCGGCCCGAGGAAGCCCAGCGCCAGCAGGATGAGCTGGGCCGGGAGCTCCCGGTCGGTGCCCTCGACCTTCTCGAACCCGCTCTCGCCCATGACGACCTCGTGCAGGCGCAGACCGCGCACCCGCCCCTGCTCGTCGCCGAGGATCTGGCTCGTGCTCACGGCATACAGGCGATCGCCGCCCTCCTCGTGCGCGGAGGCGACCCGGAAGATCATCGGATAGGTCGGCCACGGCTGTGCGGCCGGGCGGTCGTCACCGGGTTGCGGCATGATCTCCAGGCTGGTCACCGAGCGGGCGCCCTGCCGGTGCGAGGTGCCGATGCAGTCGGCGCCGGTATCGCCGCCGCCGATGACGATGACGTCCTTGCCCTCCGCGGTGACCTGGCCCTCGACGGTCTCCCCGAGCGCGACCCGG
Organism: Nostocoides sp.; assembly: GCA_039923915.1. GTDB lineage: Bacteria > Actinomycetota > Actinomycetes > Actinomycetales > Dermatophilaceae > Nostocoides. The sequence goes on from JBDTBX010000147.1 coordinate 460, forward strand.
TTGGAAGGCGGCAGGAAGTCCATCGCCTGGAGGACTCCGTCGAGCTCACGCCCGGGGACGGGCAGGTCGCGCGGGACGGTGGCGCCGATGGCGAGGACCACCGCGTCGTAGCGGCCGCGGAGCTGCTCGCCGGTGACCTCGATCCCGACGTTCACCCCGGAGCGGAAGCGGGTGCCCTCGGCCACCATCTGGGCGATCCGTCGGTCCAGGACCGACTTCTCCATCTTGAACTCGGGGATGCCGTAGCGCAGGAGACCGCCGGGCTTGTCGGCCCGCTCGTAGACGGCGACCGTGTGACCGGCACGGGTGAGCTGCTGGGCGGCGGCCAACCCGGCGGGACCGGAGCCGACGACCGCGACCGTCTTGCCCGACAGCCGCTCGGGCGGAAGCGGTGCCACGTCCCCGGCCGCGAAGGCTCGCTCGATGGTCGTGACCTCGACCTGCTTGATCGTCACGGCCGGCTGGTTGATGCCCAGGACGCAGGCCGTCTCGCAGGGGGCAGGGCAGAGCCGGCCGGTGAACTCCGGGAAGTTGTTCGTGGCGTGAAGGCGCTCGATGGCCTCGCGCCAGTCGCCCTTCCAGGCCAGGTCGTTCCACTCCGGGATGAGGTTTCCGAGCGGACAACCGTTGTGGCAGAACGGGATTCCGCAGTCCATGCAGCGACCGGACTGGCGCTGGAGCTCGGCGACGGACTGCTCCTCGTAGACCTCGCGCCAGTCCTTGATCCGGACCGGCACCGGGCGACGGGTGGGCAGCTCACGGTCGCGGACCTTGAGGAAGCCTTGGGGATCAGCCACCGGATGCCTCCATGATGCGGCTCCATACCTCGGCGCCGTCGGGGTCGAGGCCCTCGGTCTGCGCCTGCGCGCGGACGTCGAGGACACGCTGGTAGTCCCGCGGGAGGACGAGGGTGAACCGCGCCTGGGCGGCCTGCCAGCCCTCGAGCAGCCGACCGGCGACGGCCGAGCCGGTCGCCTCCAGATGCTGCTCGAGCAGGTCCCGCACGACCTCGGGATCTTGGGCCCGCAAGGGCAACAGGTCGACGAGCTCGGCGTGGACGTAGCTCGGGTCGAGGTCCAGGACGTATGCCGTGCCGCCGGACATCCCGGCCGCGAAGTTGCGCCCGGTCGGGCCGAGGACGAGAACGGTACCGCCCGTCATGTACTCGCACCCGTGGTCACCGACGCCCTCGACGACCGCTGTCGCCCCCGAGTTGCGGACGCAGAACCGTTCGCCGACCCGGCCGCGCAGGAAGAGCCGGCCCGAGGTGGCGCCGTAGCCGATGACGTTGCCGGCGATCACGTTGTCCTCGGCCACGAGCGGGGAGCTCTCGGGCGGACGGACCGAGACGGTTCCGCCGGACAGGCCCTTGCCGACGTAGTCGTTGGCGTCGCCGACGAGGCGCAGGTGGATGCCACGTGGAAGGAACGCGCCGAAGGACTGGCCGCCGGTGCCGGTGAGGGTGAGGTCAACGGTGCCGTCGGCCAGGCCGTCGTGGTGGGCCTTGGTCACCTCGTGGCCGAGCATCGTGCCGACAGTCCGGTTGACGTTGCGGACCGCAGCACTTCCCACAACCTGGTTGCCGTCGCGGATGGCGTCCTGGGCCATCACGATGAGCTGGTGGTCCAGGGCCTTCTCCAGCCCGTGGTCCTGGCCGGTGGTCTGCCGGATCGCCGAACCATCCGGGCTCTGCACGCGCGTGAACATCGGCGACAGGTCCAGCCCGCTCGCCTTCCAGTGCTCGATCGCCCTGCCGGCGTCGAGATGCTGGATCTGGCCGACCGCCTCGGCGATGCTGCGGAAGCCGAGGGCGGCCAGGTGCTCGCGGACCTCCTGGGCGATGTACTCGAAGAAGGTCTCGACGAACTCCGGCTTGCCGGAGAACCGCGCCCGCAGCTCGGGGTTCTGGGTGGCGACGCCGACCGGACAGGTGTCGAGGTGGCAGACGCGCATCAGGATGCAGCCGCTCACGACGAGCGGAGCCGTGGCGAAGCCGAACTCCTCGGCGCCGAGCAGGGCGGCGATGACGACGTCCCGGCCGGTCTTGATCTGCCCGTCGACCTGGACGACGATCCGGTCGCGCAGACCGTTGAGGACGAGGGTCTGCTGGGTCTCGGCCAGGCCGATCTCCCACGGGCCGCCGGCGTGCTTGAGCGAGGTCAGCGGTGAGGCGCCGGTGCCGCCGTCGTGCCCGGAGATGAGCACGACGTCGGCGTGCGCCTTGCTGACGCCTGCCGCGACCGTGCCGACCCCGACCTCGGAGACCAGCTTGACGTGGATCCGCGCCTGCGGGTTGGCATTCTTGAGGTCGTGGATCAGCTGGGCGAGGTCCTCGATCGAATAGATGTCGTGGTGCGGCGGCGGGCTGATCAGGCCCACGCCCGGCGTGGCGTGCCGGGTCCGGGCGATCCACGGGTAGACCTTCGGGCCGGGCAGCTGGCCGCCCTCGCCGGGCTTGGCGCCCTGGGCCATCTTGATCTGGATGTCGTCGGACTCGGTGAGGTAGAGCGAGGTGACGCCGAACCGGCCGGACGCGACCTGCTTGATCCGCGACCGTCGGCGGGGGTCGAGCAGGCGTTCGGGGTCCTCGCCGCCCTCGCCGGTGTTGGACCGGCCGCCGATCCGGTTCATGGCGATGGCGAGGGTCTCGTGCGCCTCCATGCTGATCGACCCATAGCTCATCGCGCCGGTGTTGAACCGGGCGATGATCATCGATGCTGCTTCGACGTCGTCGAGCGGGATCGACGGGCGGGGGCTCTCGCCACCGAGCTCGAAGAGCCCGCGAAGGGTCATCAGCCGCTCGGCCTGCTCGTCGATTCGCTGGGTGTACTGCTTGAAGATGTCGTAGCGGCGGGACCGGGTCGCGTGCTGGAGCCGGAAGACGGTGTCAGGGTCGAAGAGGTGCGGCTCCCCCTCCCGCCGCCACTGGTACTCGCCACCGGTGGCCAGCTTGCGGTGCGGGTTGCGTATGCCGTCAAGCGGGTAGGCGAAGGCGTGCCGGGCCGCCGTCTCCTCGGCAACGACGTCCAGGCCGATGCCGCCGAGCTGGGAGATGGTGCCGGTGAAGTAGCGGTCGACGAGGTCCTGGGCCAGCCCGATCGCCTCGAAGACCTGGGCTCCCCGGTAGGACGCGACGGTCGAGATGCCCATCTTGGACATCACCTTGAGGACGCCCTTGCCGAGTGCCTTGATCAGGTTGTCGACCGCCTTCTCGGCCGTGACGCCGACGACGGCACCGGAACGGACCATGTCCTCGACCGACTCCATGGCCAGGTAGGGGTTGACCGCGGCCGCGCCGTAGCCGATGAGCAGCGCGACGTGGTGGACCTCGCGGACGTCGCCGGCCTCGACGACCATGCCGACCTGGGTGCGAGTCTTCTCCCGGATGAGGTGATGATGCACTGCTGAGGTCAGCAGGAGTGATGGGATCGGTGCCAGGTCACGGCCGCTGTCGCGGTCGGACAGGACGATGAACCGGGCGCCGTCCTCGATCGCCTCGGAGACCTCGGTGCAGATCTTGTCGAGCCGGGACCTGAGCGCGTCCGCGCCACCAGTCACGTCGTAGAGGCCGCGGACCACGACGGTCGCGTAGCCGGGCAGGTCGCCGTCGGCGTTGACGTGGACGATCTTGGCCAGCTCGTCGTTGTCGATGACGGGGAACGGCAGGACCAGCTGACGGACGTGGGCCGGCGTCGCCGACAGCGCATTGCCCTCCGGGCCGATGCTCGACCCGAGGGAGGTCACCAGCTCCTCGCGGATCGCGTCGAGCGGCGGATTGGTGACCTGGGCGAACTGTTGGGTGAAGTAGTCGAACAGCAGGCGCGGGCGCGACGACAGCACCGCGATCGGGCTGTCGGTGCCCATCGAGCCGAGCGCCTCACCACCGGTCGCCGCCATCGGCGCGAGAAGGATCTTCAGCTCCTCCTGGGTGTAGCCGAAGGTCTGCTGCCGTCGGGCGACCGAGGCTGCCGTGTGCAGGATGTGCTCGCGATCGGGCAACGTGTCGAGGTGGATCATGCCGCCGTGCAGCCACTCGGCATACGGGTGCTGAACCGCGAGACCCGCCTTGACCTCCTCGTCGTCGACCAGCCGGCCCTCGGCGGTGTCGACGAGGAACATCTTGCCGGGCTGGAGTCGGCCCTTGCGGACGACCGACTCGACGGGCAGGTCGAGGACGCCGGCCTCGGAGGCCAGGACGACCAGGCCGTCGTCGGTGACCCAGAACCGGCCGGGCCGCAGCCCGTTGCGGTCCAGGACCGCCCCGATGAGGGTGCCGTCAGTGAACGCCACACACGCCGGGCCGTCCCAGGGCTCCATGAACGTCGAGTGGAACTCATAGAACGCCTTGCGGTCGTCGTCCATGTGCTCGTGGTTCTCCCAGGCTTCCGGGATCATCATGAGCACCGAGTGCGGCAGGGATCGTCCGCCGAGGTGGAGCAGCTCCAGGACCTCATCGAAGCTGGCCGAGTCCGAGCCGCCGGGGGTGCAGATCGGGAACAGCCGGTTCAGGTCGCCCGGGATCAGGTCGGTCCGGATCTGGCTCTCGCGGGCGGCCATCCAGTTGCGGTTGCCCTTGACCGTGTTGATTTCACCGTTGTGGGCGATCAGTCGGTAGGGGTGCGCGAGCGGCCACGACGGGAAGGTGTTGGTCGAGAACCGGGAGTGGACCAGGCCGAGGGCACTCTCGAACCGCTCGTCGGACAGGTCGGGGAAGAACGGCTCCAGCTGCCCGGTCGTGAGCATGCCCTTGTAGACGAGGGTCCGGCTGGACAGCGACGGGAAATAGACCTCGAGCTCGCGCTCGGCCCGCTTGCGCAGGCAGAAGGCCAACCGGTCGAGGGCGACCCCGACGACCCGGGGGCCGGAGGGCGTGACGACCAACTGGCGGAAGAACGGCATACAAGCGCGTGCAGCGTCCCCCACGAGGTCGGGACTGACCGGAACATCGCGCCAGCCCAGGACGCGAAGACCCTCCTCGACAGCGATCGCCTCGATCCGGCCCTCGGCCTCGGCCCGCTCGGTGGGATCGACGGGCAGGTAGGCCATCCCGACGGCATAGGCGCCGCTGTGCGGCAGGTCGAAGCCGGTGACGGCTCGCAGGAACTGGTCGGGCACCTGGGTGAGGATGCCGGCGCCGTCGCCCACCATGGGGTCAGCGCCGGTGGCGCCACGGTGGTCCAGGTTGCGCAGGGCGGTCAGGGCGTGCTCGACGATGTCGTGCCCGGCCCGGCCGCGCATGGTGGCGACCAGGGCCACGCCACAGGCGTCGTGCTCCAGCGCGCGGCGGTACAGGCCGGTGTCGGCGGGCTGGGTCGAATAGGGCGGCACAGTCACGGGCTGGTCACCGTCCTCGCGGGATTCGGGCCGCCGCGGAGCATCGCTGCCGGCGGGCATCGGGAAGAGGAGTGGGCGCCTTCGACCACGTTGTCCGCATCGTAACGGAGCCCCTCACCGTCCTAACATGCGGGAGGATCTATCTCACATCGTGGTCGTCAGGCGGGGGCGGCGCCGTCTCGGGGACGGATTCGCCCTCCCCGTCCGGTCCCGCAGCCGGCCCCGAAGGCTGCTCCGGACGGGTCGCCGTCGGGCGGCCCCAGCGGGCATAGAGCCCCACCCCGAGCAGGAAGACAACCAGGCTGGTCCAGACGTTGACTCGCAGACCGAGGATGTGGTTGGCCTCGTCGGACCGGAGGAACTCCATCACGACGCGGCCGAGGGGGTACCCCGCCACGTAGAGGGCGAACAGCTGGCCGGGGCGCAGCGAGCGGACCCGATCGATGCGCAGGAGCAGGAGCCCAAGCACGATGAGGAAGACCGACTCGTAGAGGAAGGTCGGCTGGAAGGTGCCCAGCACGACCGGCTTGCCGGCCGCATCGACCACGGCCCGACCGTTCGCCTCGTCCCACTGGTGGATGGTCAGTCCCCACGGCGCCGACGTCTGGCGGCCGTAGAGCTCGTTGTTGAACCAGTTGCCCCACCGGCCGAGTGCCTGCGCGAACACCACCCCCGGTGCGGCCGAGTCGAGGTAGCGAAGGAACGGCACCCCGAACCGCCGACAGCCCAGCCAGGCACCGAACGCACCCAGGGCGACCGCGCCCCAGATGCCGAGCCCACCGTGCCAGATCTTGAGGGCGTCGATCGGGTGACCACCCTTGCCGAAGTAGGGCTGCCAGCTCGTCGCGACGTGGTATGCCCTGCCCCCGAGGATCCCGAACGGGACCGCGTACGCCGCGATGTCCAAGGACTTGGTCCGCAGCGACCCGCGCGCCTCGAGCCGTCGACCGGTCAGCCAGACCGCGATGACGATGCCGGCGAGGATGCACAGGGCGTATGCGCGGATGACGAGCGGGCCGACATGGAACGCGCCGACGGTCGGGCTCGGGATCGAGACCGGTAGCAGCGCGGCATACCTGTTCAGCTGACGTCCTTGGCCTTGGCCAGCGTGGTGTCGACCTTGTCGGCCGGCACCGTGCCGGAGGTGAGCATGGCGGCGAAGCCCGCCGTGTCGGGGGCGCCTGCTGCCGTCTGGAACTTGCTCCAGGCGACGGGCTTGCCGTTGAGGAAGATCGCGGGCGTGCCGGTGATGCCGTTCTTGAACGACGCGTCCTCGGTGCTCTTGACGTAGTTCAGGTACTTGCCGGCCTTGACGCAGGCCTGGAAGGTGGTCAGCTTGGGACCAGTGATCCCGGCCTGCTCGGCGAAGGACAGGAACTCGACGTCGGTGAACAACGTGCCCTCCGCCGGCTGGTTGGCGTAGAGGGCATCGTGGTACTTCCAGAAGGCGCCGGCCTCAGCGGCGCACAGCGCGTTGGACGCAGCGGTCTGGGAGCTGTTCGAGCCGAGGTTGGAGTCGATGACCGTCTTGAAGTGGTAGACGAGCTTGATCGTGCCCGCCTCCGCCGCCGTCTCGATCGCGTTGCCGAAGGCCTGCTCCAACCCTTGACAGACCGGGCAGCGGAAGTCCTCGTAGATGGAAAGCGTCGGCACCCCGGCCTTGGCGACCGACGCGTTCTCGACCCAGCCCTGACCCATGGCGGTCACTCCGGGCGGCAGCGCCTTGCCGCCCTGGTTGATCGCGCTCTTGGTCGACTCACTGTTGATGATGACGCCGGCGACGACCGCGATGATGGCAATGACCGCGACCACCGAGCCGATGATGATCTTGTTGGGGCCGGCCTGGCTGGCCTTGCGGGCGGCGTCGATCTTGGCCTGCCGCGCGTTCGCCGCCGCCTTGGTCTTGGGCTTTGCCATGAGTGGTGCAGTCTCCTGGGGGGATGGTCAGGCTCGGAAGAGGAGCCGGTCGAGGCTGGCGAGGGAACGCGGGCGCCGCACCAGCCAGCCGCCGCACAGAGCCAGGCCGATATCGCGCAGGATCTCGGGAAGGTAGTGCGTCTGGTCGGCTGCGACCTGGCCGCCGCCGCCGAAGCAGCCGCAGTCGATGGTGAAGCCGCGCGCCCACGCCTGGCTGATGCCGATGATGAAGGCGACCATGAGGATGCCGCCGATCACCGCCGCGATCCGGGTGAACAGGCCGATGACGAGCAGGATCCCCACGATGATCTCGACATACGGGAGGGCGTAGCCGACATAGGTCGCCAGGTCGTAGGGCATCACCCGGTAGGCCTGCACGGCGCGGGCCGCACCGGCTGGGTTGCCCATCTTCAGGGCGCCAGCGACGATGAGCACGCCGCCGAGCATCAGTCGGGCGAGCAGTCCGACGGTGTCGGGGATCGCCGGCTGCCGGGTGCCCGGGCCGGCATCGATCTCGGCATCAGCATCGACGCCAACGTCGGTCACCGACCGGTGGTCGCGCTTGGTGCTCACGTGCGGTTCCTCACGCCGTCGGCCAGTTCGCGGGTCAGGGACCTCAACGCCGCCAGCCCCACCTCAGGTTCCCGGTCGGTCAGGCAGGCGACCAGGGCCGAGCCGACGATGACCCCGTCGGCGAACGAGGCGACCTCGGCAGCCTGCTCTCCGGTGGAGACGCCAAGTCCGACACAGATCGGCAGGTCGGTGACGGCGCGGGTCCGCTCGACGAGGGTCTTCGCGGACCCGCCGACGGCAGTCCGGACGCCCGTCACCCCCATCGTCGATGCGGCATACACGAAGCCACGGGTGTTGCTCGCGACGCGAGCGAGCCGCTCATCCGTGGAGCTCGGGGCAACGAGGAAGACCCGGTCCAGCCCGGTTCGCTCACTGGCCGCGATCCACGCCTCAGCCTCGTCGGGCACCAGGTCAGGCGTGATCAACCCGGCTCCGCCTGCGGCCGCCAGTCGGTCGACGAACCGGTCGACCCCCATCCGAAGGACGAGGTTCCAGTAGGTCATGACGAGCGGCGGAGCTCCAGCGGCCCGGATCGCGGCGGTGGCGGTGAAGACGTCGGCGACCCGGACACCACCGGCCAGGGCCTTGGCCGCGGCCTGCTGGATGACCGAGCCGTCCATGAGCGGGTCGCTGTAGGGCATGCCGACCTCGACGATGTCGACGCCGGACTCGACCAGCACCTCGACCGCGCGGACCGACGTGGCCAGGTCGGGGAAGCCGACGGGCAGGTAGCCGACGAGCGCGGCCCGGTCCTCCTCGCGGCAGCGGCGCAGGACGTCACCGACGCCGGGGTTCACGCGCCGGCCCCGTCCTCAAGGAGGCCGAACCACGTGGCAGCGGTGTGGACGTCCTTGTCGCCGCGGCCGGAGAGGTTGACGAGGAGCAGGGCGTCGCGGCCGAGCTCGGTGCCGACCTCCATCGCCCCGGCGAGGGCGTGTGCCGACTCGATCGCCGGGATGATGCCCTCGGTCTTGCACAGCAGCTCGAAGGCCCGCATGGCCTGTTCGTCTGTGGCGTAACGGTATTCGGCCCGGGCGCTGTCGCGCAAGAACGAGTGCTCGGGTCCGACGCTCGGGTAGTCCAGGCCCGCAGAGATCGAGTGCGACTCGACCGTCTGGCCGTCGTCGTCCTGCATGAGATAGCTGAAGGTGCCGTGCAGGACGCCGGGCTCGGCGCTGGCGAAGCGGGCCGCATGCCGCCCGGAGGCGATCCCCTCTCCACCGGCCTCGACGCCGATGAGTCGCACGTCGGCGTCGTCGAGGAAGCGGTGGAAGATGCCCATCGCGTTGGAGCCGCCGCCGACGCAGGCGATGACCGCGTCGGGCAGCCTGCCCGCGAGGTCGAGGACCTGGGCGCGTGCCTCGACCCCGATGATCCGGTGGAAGTCGCGCACCATCTCCGGGAACGGGTGCGGTCCGGTGACGGTGCCGATGAGGTAGTGGGTGTTGTCGACGTTGGTGACCCAGTCGCGCAGGGCCTCGTTGATGGCGTCCTTGAGGGTGGCGCTGCCGTGGCTGACCGGGACCACCTCGGCACCGAGCATCCGCATCCGGGCCACGTTGAGGGCCTGCCGCTCGGTGTCGACCCGGCCCATGTAGACCGTGCACTCGAGCCCCATCAGGGCGGCCGCGGTGGCGGCGGCGACCCCGTGCTGGCCGGCGCCGGTCTCGGCGATGACCCGGGTCTTGCCCATCCGCTGGGTGAGCAGAGCCTGCCCGAGGACGTTGTTGATCTTGTGCGAACCGGTGTGGTTGAGGTCCTCGCGCTTGAGAATCACGCGCGCACCCCCGCAGTGCTCGGCGAACCGGGGCACCTCGGTGATGATGCTGGGCCGACCGGTGTAGGTGCGGTGCAGCCGGTCCAGCTCGCCAAGGAACCCGGGGTCGACCATCGCCTTGGACCTGGCCTCGTCGAGCTGCTCGAGGGCGGGGATGAGGGCCTCGGGCACATAGCGCCCGCCGAAGGCCCCGAAGCGGCCGGCGGTCACCGGGTCACCGGCGAACCGATCAGGTCCCGCACGGCCTCGGCCGGGTCGGCACCGGTCACGAGCGCCTCCCCGACGAGGATCGCGTCGGCGCCTTGGGCGGCATACGCGGCTGCATCACTGCTTCCCCGTATGCCGGACTCGGCCACCTTGACCACGCCGGCGGGGATGAGCGGCGCGAGGCGCGAGAAGGTGTCGCCGTCGACCGCGAGAGTCTTCAGGTCGCGGGCATTGATCCCGATGACGGTGGCGCCGAGGTCGACGGCCCGTTGTGTCTCGGTCTCGTCGTGGACCTCGACGAGGGCTGTCATGCCCAGCTGCCCGGCGAGGGCGTGCATGCGGGCCAGGTCGGCGTCGTCGATGGCGGCGACGATGAGCAGGATGATGTCGGCGGCATGGGCCCGGGCTTCCCAGATCTGGTAGTCGGTCACCATGAAGTCCTTGCGCAGCAACGGAATCGACACGGCGGCCCGGACGGCGTCGAGGTCGGCGAGGCTCCCGCCGAACCGGCGCTGCTCGGTGAGCACGCTGATCGCGGTCGCGCCGCCCGCGGCATAGGCCGTCGCCAGGGCGGCCGGGTCGGTGATCTGCGCGAGGGCGCCCCTGCTCGGGCTGGACCGCTTGACCTCGGCGATGAGCGAGAGGTCCTCACGGCGCAGCAGCGCCTCGACGTCGAGTGCCGCGGCAGTCGAGTCGGCGCGTCGCTGGAGGTCGTCGAGGCTCACCCGCGCCATCCGTGCGGCGAGGTCCACCCGGACCCCGTCGATGATGTCGTCGAGCACGGTGGGCATGGAGGAAGGGTAACCGGCGGCGACGGCCGGCCCGGTTCAGGGCTGGAGTACGGACAGCCCCGGCAGCAGCCGCAGGGCGCCGAACGCGAGCAGACCCGCGAGCCACCAGAGGCCGAGCCGGCCGCTGACCAGGGACAGGGCTGATGTCGTCGAGCGCACCCGGCGCACGACCCAGGCTGTCCAGAGCACGGCGAGCGCGGCGATCGAGAGCACGGCATACGCGTTGGAGGACAGCGCGGCCGTGAGCTCGCCGTGGAGGAGGTCGTTCGTCGCCCGGAGGCCGCCGCAGCCCGGGCAGGGGTGGCCGGTGAGCAGGAGGAACGGGCAGTAGCCCCACGAGCCGCTCACGTGCGGGTCGCGGAGCGCCAGGGCCGTGGCGAGTCCAGCTGCTGCCAGACCGACCGTGCCCGGTCCCATGAGTCGCCGCGCCAAGGTGGCCGGCTCGGTCCGGTGCCCCCCGCCCGGCGGTCCAGCCGGGACGACCCGGAAGACCGACAGGTCAGTGGAGTTCGACGGGCTCACGGGGCGTGGGGGGTTTGGCGCCGTAGCCGGCCATCGAGAGCCACTTGCCGACGACGACACCGATGACGGCGATCACGGCGCCGACGATGAAGACCGCGACGTTGGGCCACAGGACGGCGGCCGACATGACGGTGGCGGCGACGAGCAGGATGCCGACACACGTCCAGGCGGCGACGCTTTTACCGTGGCTGTCGAGGGGGTCCTGCTCGGCCATCTTCCGGTGCTCCTTCTGGTCGCGGTCTTCGGTGGTCCTGTGGTGTGTTCCTGCCACACATTGTGTCAGGCCCGGCGGTCTGCTGTCCTTCAGGTGGCAACCGGTGTCCTCAGGTGTCCTCAGGTGGGCTCGGTCGGGTCCTCGCCGGCGTCGAGGCGGTCCCAGTCGCTGCGGACCCGTTGCCCGCGGGGTCCGGCGGCATCGCTGTTGCCGGCTTCGTAGCGGCGACCGAGGCCACCCCACGAGCTCGCCCCGACCAGGGCCAGCAGGGCGGCCGCGAGGAGCAGGACTGCCGCGGCGACGGCGATCCACGACCAGCCACCCAGGGTGGGGTGGGTCTGCAGCGCACCGGTCCTACCGAGGTGCCCGGCAGCCACCCGGCCGAGGGCATCCCCCGGCGCGGCGATGAACCTGCCGACCTGCACGGCCAACCCCAGGGAGACCAGCGTCAGGACACCGACCGCCAGCCAGCGTCCGATCCGGCCGGCCGTCGCTGCGGCGATGGCGGCAGCCGTAGCCGCCAGGGCCAGCGCGACGAGCCCGGAGACGACCTCGGTGCCAGTGGCGCTGACGCTCGCGGAGCCGAGGACGGCATCGGCCGTCGTGCCCGTGACCCACGTACGCGACCCGCTCGCCACGACGACGAGCGTCGCCGAGAGGGCCAGCAGGACGACGCCTGACGGGCGGCGCAGGCGGGTCAGGAGCCGGCTCACGGGGTGCTCATGCCGCGGGCCGAGGCGACGGCGCGCAGGACGGCCGTCGCCTTGGTGCGGCACTCCTCGTGCTCGGAGGCGGGCACCGAGTCCGCGACGATGCCGGCGCCGGCCTGGACGTGCGCCATGCCGTCCTTGAGGACACCGGTCCGGATGGCGATCGCCATGTCCATGTTGCCGTGGAAGTCGAGGTAGCCGACGACCCCACCGTAGATCCCGCGCCGGCTCGGTTCGTAGTGCTCGATGAGCGCCATCGCCCGCGGCTTGGGTGCACCGCTGAGGGTCCCCGCGGGGAACGTCGCGGCGAGGGCGTCGTATGCCGTGCAGCCGTCGCGGAGCTCGCCGGCCACCGTGGACTCGATGTGGATGATGTGGCTGTAGTGCCGCAGGTGCATCAGCTGAACGACGTCGACGGTGCCCGGACGGCATACCCGCTGGAGGTCGTTGCGGCCCAGGTCGACGAGCATGACGTGCTCGGAGCGCTCCTTGGGGTCGGCGAGCAGGTCCTCGCCCATCCGCACGTCGTCCTCCGGCGTCTTGCCGCGCGGCCGCGAACCGGCGATCGGGTGGGTGATCGCCCGACGGCCCTCGACCCGCACGAGCGCCTCAGGGGAGGACCCGACGACGTCGTAGGTCGAGCCGTCGGTGTGCGGGAAGCGGAAGAGGTACATGTAAGGGCTGGGGTTGCTGGCGCGCAGCGCGCGGTAGACGTCGAGCGCGTCGGCCGGGCAGGGCATCGAGAACCGTTGCGAGAGGACGACCTGGAAGACCTCGCCGGCCCGGATGTCCTCCTTGGCCGACTCCACCATCTCGAGGTAGTCGTCCTCGCTGACGTTGCTCCTCACCTCGGCCAGTGCGTCGTCGCGAACGCCCTCGTCGATGACGGCCACGGTGCTCTCGGCCGGGGAGCGGAGGGCGTCGGTCATCGCGTCGAGCCGGGCGACGGCGCTGGCCCAGGCCTCGTCGACCCGCTCGTCGGTCGCGTCGTAGTTGACGGCGTTGGCGACGAGCAGGATCGAGCCGTCGGCATGGTCGAGGACTGCCAGGTCGGTGGCGAGCATGAGCGCGACCGTCGGGATGCCGAGGACGTCGGGGTTGGTGTCGGGGACCTTCTCCCAGTGCCGGACCGCGTCGTACGAGATCGCGCCGACGAGGCCGCCGGTCAGAGGTGGCAGGCCGGGAAGGGCCTCCGTGGCGAGCGCGGCCAGGGTGTCGCGCACGGCGTCCAGCGGGTCGCCGCTCGTGGGCACCCCCACCGGGGGCGTGCCCAGCCAGTGCGCCTCACCGCCGACCTCGGTGAGGATCGCGCTGCTGCGGGCCCCGACGATCGAGTAGCGGGACCACACGCCGCCGTGCTCGGCCGACTCGAGCAGAAAGGTGCCGGGCTCGTCGCGGGCCAGCTTGCGGTAGACCCCGATCGGGGTCTCGGCGTCGGCCATCAGGCGGCGGACGACCGGGATGACCCGGCGGTCCTGGGCGAGGACCTGGAACTGGTGCAGGTCCGGCCAGGTGCGGCCGAACCCCAGGTCGGGAACGCTCACGCCGCTCCCCCGTGCTCGCTGTCCGGGGCGGCTGCCGCGGCGGCTGCCGGGGCGGCACCCAGGTCGCCGGCGTCAAAGCAGGTCCGGTCGCCGGTGTGGCAGGCGGCACCGACCTGGTCGACCCGGACGAGGAGGGCGTCGCCGTCGCAGTCGAGCGCCACCGACCGGACCCACTGGACGTGGCCGGAGGTGTCGCCCTTGCGCCAGTACTCCTGCCGGCTGCGCGACCAGAAGGTCACCCGGCCCTCGGTCAGGGTGCGCCGCAGCGCCTCGTCGTCCATCCAGCCGAGCATGAGCACCTCGCCCGTGTCGTCCTGCTGCACGACGGCGGCGACCAGACCGGCGTCGTCACGCTTGAGGCGCGCGGCAACGGCCGGGTCGAGCGGGGACATGCGGGCCATTCTGCCCGGCCCGGCGGGGCCGCGAGTGCGGCAGGTGCCGATATCTGCGCGCCACACCCGCACCTTCCGCGCATTCGACTCCCCGTTCGATGCCGTAGGAACCGACCGTGTCCCGTGCTGGGTGACGCCGTGCGGCACGATGACACCATGACGAAACCCGCGCGCTCCGAACGCCTCGCCTACGTTGCCGCGGCGGAGGAGTTCGGTGCCCACGCGGCGACGCTCTGCGACCCATGGGACGTCGCCGACCTCAGCGCTCACATCGTCCTGCGCGAGTCGCGGCCCGACGTCGCCGGCGGCATCATGATCCCGGCACTCGCCGGGCGCCTCGAGCGGGCCCAGAAGGACCTGGCCGGCACCGACTTCGGCGCCCTGCTGGACAAGATTCGGTCCGGGCCTCCCGTCTGGAGCCCGAACCGGCTGGCGCCCGTCGATGACGCCGTGAACCTCGTCGAGCTCTACGTCCACACCGAGGACATCCGCCGCGCCAACGGCCAGGAACCGCGTCCGTTGCCCGCCGACGTCGAGAGGGCGCTCGGTCGAAGGCTGAGGCGGACGGGCACCCTCATCTTCCGCAAGGCCCCCGTCGGCGTTCACCTGGAACCGACCGGTCGGTCCTCGTATGCCGTGC
>JBDTBX010000148.1:0-8255 GCA_039923915.1 Nostocoides sp.
CGTCCTCGAGGGCCAGTCACGGCCCGGTCACTTCGACGGCATGCTCACCGTCGTCGCCAAGCTCATGCACCTCACCGGTGGCACGTCGTTCTACTACGGCCAGAAGGACGCCCAGCAGCTGCTCCTCATCCGCCGCATGGTCCGCGACATCGACTTCCCCGCCGACGTCGTCTCGGTGCCGACGGTCCGCGAGCACGACGGGCTGGCCATGAGCAGCCGCAACATGTACCTCACCGACAGTGACCGCGAGGTGGCGCTGTGCCTCTCCCGTGCACTGATGGCCGGTGCCGACGTCGCGGCCGGAGGGCCGTCAGCCATCCGCCGCGCTGCCCGCGGGGTTCTTGTCCGTGAGCCGCTGGCTCTTGTCGACTACCTCGTCCTCGTGCACCCGAACACGTTGCAGGACGTGCCGGAGTGGTACCGCGGAGAGGCACTGCTCGCCGTCGCGGCCCGAGTCGGGACCACCCGGCTCATCGACAACACTCCCGTCGCCGTCGGTCCTGGCGGCGGCGCCCTCGACGTCTTCAGCGACGTCCCGCATGCCTGATCCGGGGCCGGGCCTGAGCGTGGGGCTGACCATCCTCGACATCGTCCTCGATCTGGACCAGACCGGAGGGCCGGTGGTGCGTCAGTCCCCCTCGCGCAGGTGGCGGAGGTAGCGCTCGGGCGTGTCGAGGAACCTGCGGTGGTGGTCGACCACGGCGAGGTCGTCCCACGTCGCTTCCCGTATGCCGCGCTCATCGAGTTCGAGAATCTGCGCGCCGGGGAGGGCGGCGAGGATCGGCGAGTGGGTGGCAACGAGGACCTGGGTGCCACGTTGCTGGGCGAGTTGAGCCAAGGTGCCGACGAGGACAAGTTGGGCGGTGAACGACAGCCCGGCCTCCGGCTCGTCCATGACGAAGAAGCCGTCACCGGCGAATCGGCTGGTCTGGAGCATGGCGAGGAACGACTCGCCGTGGCTGAGGTCGTGGAACCCCGGGTCACGGCTCCGAGGACTCGTGCTCGGGTTCATCTCCAGATAGGTGTACAGGCCGTGCATCGTCTCGGCTCGCAGGAAGTACCCCCACCGGGACCCGCCCGGCCCGCGTTCGAGGGTGAGGTTGTCGTGGAGCATCGATTCGCTGGTGCGGGTCGTGTGCTGCGCCCCGGTCGACCCGCCTTCGGGTGAGAGCCCGAACGCCAGGGCGATCCCTTCGACGAGCGTCGACTTGCCCGAGCCGTTCTCACCCACGATGACGGTCGCCCGACCCAGGTCGAGCCCCTCATGCAACACCTGCCGTATCGCCGGGATGGTCGCCGGCCACGTGCCGTCGTCGAGCGCGGCATCCATCGAGCGCCGGACCCGCCGCACCGGCAACGGCTCCAGCCACGTGTCCCGGCCCATGCGCCCATTGTGTGTGACGTGCAGAGGCCCGTGGTGGGATGGGCCGTATGCCGGTGGAGCAGCTGACCGGGCCCGAGGGGGTCCTCGTGACGCCGGACGACGGCGACGTTCGAGGCGCTGTGCTCGTCCTGTCGGGAAGCAGCGGTCGGGTCCAGGCCGATCGGTGCCGAGTGCTGGCCGATCACAAGCTGGCGGCGCTGTCGTTGCGGTGGTTCGGTGAGGTGCCCCAGCCGGCCAGCCTCCAGGAGGTGCCGATCGAGTCCTTCAGGCCCTCCCTCGACCGACTCGCCGGCCTATCGGACCGGCTCGGTCTCGTGGGCACGTCGTTCGGCGCCCTCGCTGCCCTCTTGCTGGGCATCGCCGACGAGCGGCTGAACACCGTCGTGGCCCTGGCCCCGAGCCACCTCGTCTGGGCCACGCCAACTCTGACCGTCGAGGACAAACCGATCGAGCGGAGCGCGTTCTCGTGGCAGGGCGACCCGCTCCACTTCATGCCTGGCGTCGACCAGACGACGTGGCACGGGCCGGACTTCACCACCCTGCGGCAGGCCTATGAGGCCAGCCTTCGCACGTTCCCGACCCGCGAGCGCAACGCTGTCATCGCGGTCGAGCAGATCACGGCGGACCTCATCGTGGCCTCGGGTGGCGACGACGCCGTGTGGCCGAGCGCAGCCGCTGCTCAACAGATCAAGGCCAGGCGGGCGGCATACGGGATGGACACGACCGTCCTGCACGAACCCGAAGCCGGACACCGCGTGATCCTCCCGGGCGAGCCGCCGGCCCAACCCACGCAGGGCTACCCGTACGGGGGCGTCGAGGCCGCTGATCGACGGCTGGGAAACCGGGTACTCGCCGCCCTGCTCGCGTCGTTACCCTTGGCCGGGTGAGCGACACCCCCGCCGAGCCGCAGATCGACGTCCCGGAGCAGATGCGGATCCGGCGCGCCAAGCGGGACCGCCTCCTGGCGGCCGGCACGCCGGCCTACCCGGTCGGCGTGGGCCGGACCCACAGCCTCGGGCAGGTCCGGGAGACGTGGGGCCACCTCGAGACCGGCGAGGAGACCGGCGAGGTCGTGACCGTCGCCGGCCGGGTCGTGTTCGTCCGCAACACCGGCAAGCTCTGTTTCGCCATCCTCCAGGAGGGCATCGGGACCCGCCTGCAGGTCATGCTGAGCCTGGCCGAGGTGGGGGAGGTTGCGCTGGCCGGTTGGAAGGCCGACGTCGACCTCGGCGACCACGTCGCGGTGACCGGCCGGGTCATCTCCAGCAAGCGCGGGGAACTGTCGGTGATGGCGACCGGCTGGGTCATGGCGAGCAAGGCGCTGCGCCCGATGCCGGTCCTGCACAAGGAACTGTCCGAGGAGGCGAGGGTGCGGCAGCGGTATGCCGACCTGATCGTCCGCCAGGAGGCCCGCGACATGGTGCGGACCCGGGCCACGGTGCTCAGCTCGATCCGCTCGACGATGGATGGGTTCGGCTTCCTCGAGGTCGAGACCCCCATGCTCCAACTCACCAACGGCGGGGCGGCGGCGCGGCCGTTCAGGACCCACCTCAACGCCTTCGACCAGGAGATGACGCTGCGGATCGCCCTCGAGCTCGACCTCAAGCGCGCCGTCGTCGGCGGGGTCGACCGGGTCTATGAGATGGGTAAGGCGTTCCGCAACGAGGGGATCGACTCGACGCACTCGGCCGAGTTCACCATGCTCGAGTTCTACGAGGCTTACGGCGACCAGTTCACCGCCGCCGAGCGGACCCAGGCCATCGTCTGGAACGCCGCCGAGGCGATCGGAGTGGGCCCGGTCGTCACCGACTACAAGGGCCAGCGGATCGACCTGTCCGGCGAGTGGCGCTGGTTGCCCATCGTCGACGCCGTGGCCGACGCGCTCGGGGAGGACGTCAGTGCCGAGGAGACCCCGGACAACGTCGCGCGGCTGCACGGCCTCGCCGAACGTCGGGGGATCGCGGTCAAGCCGGCCTGGGGTGCCGGCGAGCTGATCGTCGAGCTCTACGAGCAACTGGTCGAGCACAGCCTCGTCCAGCCGACGTTCGTCTGCGACTACCCCGAGTCGGTCAAGCCGCTCGCCCGGGCCCACCGGTCGAAGCCGGGCCTGGTCGAAGCGTGGGACCTCATCATCGGCGGGGTCGAGCTGGCGCCGAGCTACTCCGAGCTCATCGATCCGGTCATCCAGCGCGACCGGCTCACCGCCCAGTCCCTCCTCGCGGCTGCGGGTGAGGCTGAGGCGATGGACCTGGACGAGGACTTCCTCCGGGCGCTCGAGTTCGGCGCTCCGCCGATGGGCGGGACCGGCCTGGGTGTCGATCGCCTGATCATGCTGCTCACGGGCACCGGAATGCGAGAGACCATTTTGTTTCCCCTTCTCAAGCCCGAGGCGTCCTCATGATCAACACCATCTGGCCGTATGCCGCGGCGCTCATTCCGTTCATCGGTGCGGCATTCATCTTCTACGTCATCATCAAGGGTGTGCTGGAAGGCGATCGGCGCGAACGGATCGCCCAACGCAAGTGGGATGAGGAGCACGGAACGGCCGACCATTTGTCTGGTCGGGACAATGGCGGGCCGCAATAGCGAAATGTTCGGCTCAATGCGTTAGTTTGGTGGGGCTCCCTTTCCACCACCAAAGGAACAATCCATGGCAAAGCGCGTTTCAGTCACCCTTGTCGACGACACTGACGGGTCCAACGCCGACGAGACGGTCAGCTTCTCCCTCGACGGCGTCAGCTACGAGATCGACCTCTCGTCGAGCAACGCCGACAAACTGCGCAACAGCATGGCCACCTGGGTCGGCTTCGCCACCCGCTCCGGCGGGCGCAAGACGACCAGGTCGGCGGGCAAGAGCGCCGGTCGGCGCAATGTCAGCGAGGTCCGTGAATGGGCCCGCGCCAACGGTCACGCCGTCAGCGAGCGTGGTCGCATCTCGGCCGATGTCCAGGCTGCTTATGACAAGGCCAACGGCTGACCAGCACCAACCCGACGTCATCCCCGGATTCCTTCGAATCCGGGGATGACGCATTTGCCCGGTGCATTGCCACCGTTTCGGCGGCCGTGACGACCATGACGATTTCGGCGGCCGGCTCGACGGGTGCCGACCTGCCGATCTCCTGGGCGTCCTTGTCCGCCGAATCCGGTGGCGACCCGACCCGCGAATGGCGCCGCCGGCACGCGGAGATGACCGTGCGCAGCAATGGAGTCTGCCCGCCGGGCCTGGAGCTGACCTTCGTCCTCGCCTTTGCGTGCGACGTGCTCGCCACTGCGGGCGCGTATGCCGCGGCGCTCGGTCCGTGGCTGCTCGACCTCTCCCCGGAGCAGGTGAGTTTCGCCCTGGCCGAGCCGTGGACCCACCCGCGCGAGGTGCGGCTGCGTCGGGGGTCGTTCGCCGTCGAGGCCGATCCCGACGCACGGCGCGAACGCGCGCGGGCGGCATACGAGACTGTGGCGGTCCCGTTCGCCGATGGCTACGCCACGGATGCCCGGATGTCGAGCCACCAACGGCGGGGCATCGTCGCCGACACCTGGGACCTGGCCTGGGCCAGGGCCACCGGGACAGGGGTCGTGCAGCGGGAGGCGTGCTGCCTGATCTACGCGCTCCCGGGCTGCCACGAGTGTGCGGGCTGCCCCCGGTTGAGGCCGACATGACCGAGGTCACCCGGCCGCACGGAGCTAACTTACCCTTCCGTAGGTTACGCTTCCGTAGGTGAGCACGTTGACCCTGACCCGACCCTCTCCGCCGTGGCGGTTCCGCCTCCGGGACGGCCTCGTCGGCCTCGCCGAGGCCCTCACCACCCCGCTCGTCCCGGCCGACTACCTCGACCTGATCAACCCGCTGCGCACCGGCGCCGACCTGCGCGCCCGGATCGTCTCGGTCACCCCCGAGACGGCCGACGCCGCCACCATCACCCTGCGCCCCACCCGAGCCTGGCGCGGCCACCGCCCCGGCCAGTACGTCCGGATCGGCATCGACATCGACGGCGTCCGCCACTGGCGCGCCTACTCCCTCACCCACGCCCCGACCGCCGACGGCACGATCAGCATCACGACCAAGGCGATCCCCGACGGCTTGGTGAGCAACCACCTGGTCCGGGGCGCGCGCCCCGGCACGATGGTCATGCTCGACCAGGCGACGGGCGACTTCATCCTCCCCACACCGCTGCCCGCGAAGGTGCTGTTCGTCACCGCCGGCTCGGGTATCACCCCCGTCATGGGCATGCTGCGCCACCACCTGGCCGCCCTGCCCGACGTCGTCCACGTCCACGCGGCCCCGACCCGCTCGGCCGTCATCTTCGCCGACGAGCTTCGGTCGTATGCCGCGTCCGGCCTGATCCGCCTCCATGAGAACCACGACGACACCGACGGGTTCCTCGACCTGGCCGACCTGGACCGGCTCGTCCCGGACTGGCGCGAACGCGACGTCTGGACCTGCGGCCCGACCGGCCTGCTCGACGCCGCCGAGGGGCACTGGGCTGCGGCCGGCCTGGCCGACCGCCACCACGTCGAACGCTTCCGGCCCACCGTCATCGAGGCGGGCGAGGGCGGCACCGTCACCTTCGACCGCACCGACCGCACCATCGACGCCGACGGCGCCACGGCGATCCTCGACGCCGGCGAGGACGCCGGCGTCCTCATGCCGAGCGGCTGCCGGATGGGCATCTGCTTCGGCTGCGTCGTCACCCTGCGCGAAGGCGCCGTCCGAGACCTGCGCAGCGGTGACCTGACCATCGCCGAGCCCGGCGACGACCTGCGCATCCAGACCTGCATCAATGCCGCCGCCGGCGCCTGCCACATCGACCTCTGACCGACCCTGCTTCGACCCCTGAAGGAGTCCGTATGACCCTCGCCCCTGAACGACCCACGGCCGCTCCGGCCGCCCCCGCCGCCCGCCGGGTCAACTCCCGCCTCTCGGTGGTCAGCGCGACCCGCCGGCCGCAGCGTCCGGCCCTGAAGGCCTCTGGTCGCCCGAACCCGGCCGCCCACCTCACCCCCGAGGACATCGAGCAGATCGGCGTCGAGCTCGACGCCCTGCGTGAGGAGATCATGTCCTCCCGCGGAGCCAAGGACGCGGCATACATCCGCAAGGTCATCAAGACCCAGCGCGTGCTGGAGATGAGCAGCCGGGCCGTCCTGCTGTTCTCGGCGTTCCCGCCGGCGTGGGTGCTCGGCACCGCGGCCCTGTCCGCCTCCAAGATCCTGGAGAACATGGAGATCGGCCACAACATCCTGCACGGGCAGTGGGACTGGATGCGCGACCCGAAGATCCACTCGACCGCCTGGGAATGGGACCACGCCACCCCGGCCCGCCAGTGGAAGCACTCGCACAACGAGCTCCACCACACCTTCACCAACGTCCTGGGCCGTGACAACGACCTCGGCTACGGCATCCTGCGCGTCGACGAGGACCAGCCGTGGACGCTGTTCTACCTGTTCCAGCCCGTGTGGCACGTCGCCAACGCCCTGATCTTCGAGTACGGGATCGCGGCCTACGACCTCGAGCTCGCCGGCTATGCCGCCAAGCGCAAGCGGATGAGCGCCGAGGCGAAGGCGAAGTTCCACACCGACGCCCGCGAGGTGCTCGCCAAGGTGCGGCGGCATGCGACGCGCGACTACCTCATCCACCCGCTCCTGTCGCTGCCGACCGGGTCGTTCCTGCCCACGATGGGCGCCAACCTGGTCGCGAACGTGGTCCGCAACGTCTGGAGCAACACGGTCATCATCTGTGGCCACTTTCCGCCCGGGATCGCCACCTTCGAGAAGGCCTCGATCGAGGGGGAGACCCGCGGTGAGTGGTACCTGCGCCAGATGTTGGGGTCGGGCAACATCAGCGGGTCCAAGGCGATGCACATCATGACCGGCAACCTGTCCCACCAGATCGAGCACCACCTGTTCCCGGACCTGCCGAGCAACCGGTATGCCGAGATCTCGCCCCGGATCCGCGACCTGATGGCCCGCTACGACCTGCCCTATGTGACCGGGTCGCTGGCCAAGCAGTCGGCAGCGGTGTACTGGAAGGTCGTCCAGCTGTCGCTGCCCAACAAGGTCGAGGGCCAGTCCCGCGCCAGGGTGATCCTCGACGCGCTTCGCGGCAAGGACAAGCGCGGCCGCGTCTACTGACGTTTCAGAGCAGGGCGGCGATCAGGTCGCCGTGGGTGTCCAGGCGCTCGAGGACCTCGTCCCACTGGAACTGGTGGATCGCCTCGCCGTCGTCGGCGCCGGCTGACACCTCCTCCCACGTCACCGGCGTCGCGACGGTCGGCAGCTCCTTGCCACGCAACGAGTAGGGGCTGATCGTCGTCTTGGCGCCGACGTTCTGGCTCCAGTCGAGGAAGATCTTGCCCGGCCGCAACGACTTGGTCATCTTCCACAGGATCAGGTCGGGGTGCTTCTTGGTCAGCTCCTGCGCCAGCTGGAGGGCCAGGTCGCGCACCTGGTCACTGCTCAGGTCTCCGCCGAGCCCGGCATACAGCTGCATTCCCTTGCTGCCGCTGGTGACCGGGAAGAGGTCCAGCCCGAGCGCCTCGAGGCGGTCCCGCACGATGAGGGCCACCTGACAGCACTCGTGCAGACCGGCCGGCGCCCCGGGGTCGAGGTCGATGACCAGCCGGTTGGGGTTGTGGAAGGTACCGTCGGCCCAGGTCCATTGCGGCACATGGAGCTCCAGGGAGTTGAGGTTGACCAGGAAGGTCAGGTCGGCCAGGTCCTCGACGAGCGGGTACGTCACGTCGTCAACCGCCACCCGAGGCAGCCAGCTCGGCGCGCCGGAGGGCACGTTCTTCTCGAAGAAGAAGTTGGGGTCGGCCGTGCCGTGTGGCCAGCGCACTCGCGTCACGGGCCGAGCAGCCACGTGCGGCAACAGGATCGG
>JBDTBX010000149.1:0-5100 GCA_039923915.1 Nostocoides sp.
CAGGCGGTCAGCTCGTGCTGCACTTCTCGGTGACGATCGCGGCGAACCTGCCGTCGTCGGTGACCGAGATCGTCAACGACGGCATCAGCATCCACGGCGAGGATGGGCTGTCGACGACCGGCAGCCCGCACACGACGGCCATCGCCCCGGCCCACGCCGTCAGCCTCGACCCGGCGACCGCCAGCGGTGGCGCCAAAGATGCAGCCGCCGCGTCGTACATCGAGCACGTCACCAACGACGGCTACCAGACCGACAGCTACGCCATCACGGCGAGCGGCGGGTGGCCCACCGCGGCATACGACGCCACCTGCACGACCCCGCTGACGACGACGGCGACGGTTGCCGCCGGTGACAGTGTCGACGTGTGCGTCAAGGTGGACGTTCCGGTGGATGCCGCCGAGGCCGAGACGAGCACGTCAACGGTGACGGTGACGTCCAGTGCCGATGCCACCGTCCACGCCTCGGCGACACTCACGACCTATGCCGCGGCTTTCGACACGTTGCTCGTCGACGGCGGCAACTTGCCGGCCATCGCCGAGCGCTACAAGGCGGCCGTGGGCGGCACGTCCTACGGCTACTGGGACCTCACCAAGGAGCCCAACCTGCCGCAGGCCTACCTCACGGCGCACAGGAACGTCGTCTGGTGGACCAGCAACGCCTACCCGGCGCCGATCACCCCGTACGAGAGCGAGCTCAAGGCGTTCCTCGACGGTGGTGGCCGGCTGATGATGTCCGGTCAGGACATCCTCGACCAGGCTGCCGGGACGACGAGCTTCGTCCACGACTACCTGCACGTCGACTGGAACGGCACCGAGGTCCAGAACGACCAGGCGACGGGCACTGTCACGGGCGTGCCGGGCAACCCGGTCACAGGAAGTGCCGGGATCCTGCCGCTCGACCACCTCGTGCTCGGCGCCAACTACGAGGACCAGGTCACGCCGATCGACCCGGCCACGGCGGCCTTCAAGGACGACACGCGAGCGACCGACGGCCTCACGGTGTCGACAGCCGTCTACAAGGTGTTCTTCATGGCCTTCCCGTTCGAGTCGGTCGGTTCGGCCACTGACCGCTCGGCGTTGATGGCCAGCACCCTCAGCTGGTTCGGGACGCCGTGACCTCTGCCTTGGTCACCACGAACGGGACCCCCCCGCCACAGCAGGACTGAACGGTTCGGTCAACGCGCCCGGTCACCCGGGCGCGTTGACCCATGGTCAGTCCCGTTGTGGCGCCGATGAGTTCGTAGATTGCGCCGTCGTACTCCAGATGGAGGCAGGCACCTTCGCCGGCCCTGTCCACCCTGCCCTCGAGGTGGGTCGGCCCACCCGGCCTGCCGGCCCACGGCCCGGACCGCTTTCGACGAGGGGAGCGGGTGGGGGTGTCCTCGCCCGAGGGAGTCCTCACGGCGTGGACAGCTTCGTGACGACCAGCACGACGCCCCGCTGGCAGGTCGTCATCATGGTGTCGTCGGCGTGGCCGGTCACCGTCACCGTGTCGCCGTCGTGCAGTCGGCTCACGCCGTCGCCGACGAGCAGGTAGGTCTGGCCGCCGAGGGTCAGAACCGTGCACCCGCCCCCCTCGACGTCGGACACGCTGACCCGGCCGGTCCCGGTGACCTGTGGCGGGCGTTTGCTCGGCAGGGGCGGGTCGACCGGGTCGCCCAGGGGCGGTGGTGTGGTGATCCGCGTCGGCAGGGCCGGAGCCGACGTGGAGGTGGTCCCCGAGCCTGCCGCCGAACCCGTCCCCGACTCGACCGTCGATGCCGTTGCGCCGCAACCCGCGAGGAGCAGGGCGCATGCCAGGGCCGGCAGGGCGGCATACGGCGAGGTCCTCATACGTCTGGGACGGATCGGGCCCGTCGATCGTTCCCGCGCAGGCGGCCCACCAGCGGACTTCGCCGGGCAGGCGGCATACCGGTAAGTTGTGCAGTGCAAGGCCTGTGAGCACCGCCAACACGTGGGCGGTGGTCCGCGCAACGCCTCCCGCGACGGTGCGGACCGCACCGTCCAGGTGGCTCGAGACGCCGACCGCAACCCGGACGGCGGAGAAGGAGTGCCCCGTGAGCGACACCGACGTCGCAGCGACCGACGCTGTGCCCAGTGATTCTCCAAGCAGTGAGTTCGACCGGCTGACCGCGCCGGTCCCCGCCGTCCAGGACGGTGGCCCCGAGATGATCCAGTTGCTGACCCCCGAGGGTCAGCGCGTCCCGAACGCCGAGTACGACGCGATCGTGGCGACCCTCACCGACGACGACCTGCGCGGCTTCTACCGCGACCTGGTCCTCATCCGCCGGGTCGACGCCGAGGCCACCGCCCTGCAGCGCCAGGGCGAGCTCGGCATCTGGGCCTCGCTGCTCGGCCAGGAGGCCGCCCAGGTCGGTTCCGGACGCGCGCTCAAGCCGCAGGACTACGCCTTCCCGACCTATCGCGAGCACGGCGTTGCCTGGTGCCGCGGGGTCGACCCGCTCAACCTGCTCGGTCTCTTCCGCGGAGTCAACCACGGCGGCTGGGACCCCAACGAGAAGAACTTCCACCTCTACACGATCGTCATCGGCGCCCAGACCCTGCACGCCACCGGCTACGCCATGGGCGTCCAGCGCGACGGCGCGGTCGGCACCGGTGACGAGCAGCGCGACACCGCGGTCATCGCCTACTTCGGTGACGGCGCGACGTCCCAAGGTGACGTGTCCGAGGCCCTCGTCTTCGCCGGCGTCAGCAACGCCCCGGTCGTCTTCTTCTGCCAGAACAACCAGTGGGCCATCTCAGAGCCCAATGACAAGCAGACCCGGGTCCCGCTCTACCAGCGGGCCAACGGGTTCGGGTTCCCCGGCATCCGGGTCGACGGCAACGACGTGCTCGCGGTGTATGCCGTGACCCGGGCCGCGCTCGACAACGCTCGCTCCGGACAGGGCCCCACCTTCGTCGAGGCGTACACGTACCGGATGGGAGCCCACACGACCTCCGACGACCCGACGAAGTACCGGATATCGGCCGAGGTCGAGGTGTGGAAGCACCGCGACCCGATCGAGCGGTTCAAGGCCTGGCTGGCCCACGAGGGCAAGGCCGACCACGAGTACTTCGAGGCGGTCGAGCACGAGGCCGACACGCTCGCGACCCACGTCCGCGAGGGCTGCCTGTCGATGCCAGACCCGGTCGGCACCGACATGTTCGACCACGTCTACGTCGAGCCGCACCCGCTGGTCGCCAAGGAACGGGCGCAGTTCGCGGCCTACCAGGCCACGTTCGAGGGAGCGCACTGAGATGGCCGTGACGACCATTGCCAAGGGCATCAACAGCGGTCTGCGCACCGCCATGGAGAAGGACGCCCGCGTCCTGCTCATGGGCGAGGACATCGGCAAGCTCGGCGGGGTCTTCCGGGTCACCGAGGGCCTGCAGAAGGACTTCGGTGAGGACCGGGTCATCGACACCCCGCTGGCCGAGGCCGGCATCGTCGGCACCGCGATCGGGATGGCCCTGCGCGGCTACCGGCCGGTCGTCGAGATCCAGTTCGACGGCTTCGTCTACCCCGCGTTCGACCACATCATCAGCCAGGTCGCCAAGATGCGCGCCCGGTCGCTCGGCACGATCACCTTGCCGATGGTGATCCGGATCCCGGTCGGCGGCGGCATCGGCGCGGTGGAGCACCACAGCGAGTCCAACGAGGCCTACTTCACCCACACGGCGGGCCTGCGGGTCGTCTGCTGCTCCAACCCCGACGACGCCTACTGGATGATCCAACAGGCCATCGCCACCGATGACCCGGTCATCTTCTACGAGCCCAAGCGGCGCTACTGGGACAAGGGCGAGGTCGGCGACTCCGCGTCGCTCGGCCTCTTCGACGCGCGGGTATGCCGTGAGGGCACCGACGTGACCGTCCTGGCCTACGGGCCGATGGTCAAGACCTGCCTGCAGGCCGCCGAGGCCGCCGAGGCCGAGGGCAAGAGTCTGGAGGTCATCGACCTGCGCTCGCTGTCACCGGTCGACGTGCCGACGATCGTGGAGTCGGTCCGCAAGACCGGCCGGGCGGTCATCGTCCACGAGGCGCCGACCTTCGGCGGTCTCGGCGGCGAGCTGTCGGCGACGATCACCGAGGAGTGCTTCTACTCCCTCGAAGCTCCGGTGCTGCGGGTCGGTGGCTACAACATCCCCTACCCGCCGTCCAAGCTGGAGGAGGAGTTCCTGCCCGACCTCGACCGCGTCCTGGACGCCGTCGACCGGTCGCTCGCCCACTAATGCCCGCCCCTGCTTGGAGGAACGAATACCCATGAGTATCAAGGAGTTCAAGCTTCCGGACCCGGGCGAAGGCCTCACCGAGGCCGAGATCGTCACCTGGAAGGTCAAGGTCGGCGACATGGTCAAGGTCAACGACATCGTCGTGGAGATCGAGACTGCCAAGTCGCTCGTCGAGCTGCCCGTACCGTTCGCGGGGCGGGTCGAGGCGATCCTGGCGGCCGAGGGCGAAGAGGTCGTGGTCGGGCGCCCGATCATCACCATCCAGACCGACACCTCGGTCGCGCCCGGGGACGGCGGGGGTGGGCCATCTCCGGCCGCATCGCAGGAAGCACCGGTGGCCGCCGAGGGTGCACGCGAGCCGGGAATGATCGGCAGCCCGGCGCCCAAGGTCGACCCGACGGTCACCGGTGGCGATGACGCCGGCGACCAGATCGAGGAAGGCAAGATCGGCGGGACGACGTCGACCGGCCGGACCGCGGTCCTCGTCGGCTACGGCGTCAAGCAGACCGACGCCAAGCGGCGCCCTCGCACGTTCGACGCACCCGACCTCAACGCAACGGGCACCGATGTCGCCATCGAGCCCGTCGAACTCACCCCGAACGGGGTCGGCGCCCTGGCGAAGCCGCCGGTTCGCAAGCTCGCCAAGGATCTGGGCGTCGACCTGGCCGCCATCGCCGGCTCCGGCACAGGCGGAATCGTCACCCGCGCCGACGTGGAGAGCGCGGCGAACGGGTCATCGACAGCGGCAGGCGAGGGACCGGCATACAGCGGCGTTGTTTCAGGAGGCCCCGGTATGCCGTTCGCGGCCGGTGCGCGAGGTGAGACCCGGACGCCGATCAAGGGCGTCCGCAAGGTCACCGCGCAGGCGATG
>JBDTBX010000150.1:0-4957 GCA_039923915.1 Nostocoides sp.
CGCTGAACGCCTTGAACTCGCCGGCGGTCGGTTGGGTGAGGATGACGCCCGCGCCGGCGAAGATCTTGCCGCCGCCGACCGGGATGTCGGTGGTCTTGGCCAGATCGGCCCCACCGGCCCCACCGCCTCCGCCGCCCTGACCGACCGGCTCACCCTCCCCGGAGGTGCCGCCGGAGGAGCACGCCGCGAGCCCGCCGATGCCGACCACGCCGGCAGCGAGCAGGGCAGCGCGGCGGCCGCAGACGAACGGGAGGGCGGATCGGGCCATGCAGGGCTCCTGGGTACTACGGGAAGATATGGGCAGTATCCCTGCTCAGCCTGCCCGGCGGCTGGGTGCCGCCTGTGTGGTGCCTGTCTTGCCCGGCGTGACCTTGCGGGCTGCGGTGCTCGTCGAGGCCGCCTTCTTCGTCTGCGTCGTGCGCGCTGCTGTCCCGCTGGTGGCGGCCTTGGTCGCCGCCCTGCTGGCGGTCCTCTTGGTTCCGACACCCGACCGCGAGGTGGTTCTGGCCGTGCGGGCCAGGATGGGTGCAAGGAAGCGGCCGGTGTGCGAGTGCTCCATCCGGGCCACCTGCTCGGGAGTGCCCTCGGCAATCACCTTGCCGCCCCCGTTGCCGCCCTCCGGACCCATGTCGATGACCCAGTCGGCGTTCTTGATGACGTCGAGGTTGTGTTCGATGACGATGACCGTGTTGCCCTTGTCGACGAGGCCCTGGAGCACGCCGAGCAGCTTGCGGATGTCCTCGAAGTGCAGACCCGTGGTCGGTTCGTCCAGGACGTAGATGGTGCGGCCGGTCGAGCGCTTCTGGAGCTCAGAAGCGAGCTTGACGCGCTGGGCCTCGCCCCCGGACAGGGTCGGCGCCGGCTGGCCGAGGCGCACGTAGCCGAGACCGACGTCGTTGAGCGTCGTCATGTGCCGGGCGATCGCCGGCACCGCCGCGAAGAAGCTGGCGGCCTCCTCGATCGGCATGTCGAGGACGTCGGCGATCGTCTTGCCCTTGAAGTGGACCTCGAGGGTCTCCCGGTTGTAGCGGGCCCCGTGGCAGACCTCGCACGGGACGTAGACGTCGGGCAGGAAGTTCATCTCGATCTTGATCGTGCCGTCGCCGGAGCAGTTGTCGCAGCGACCGCCCTTGACGTTGAACGAGAACCGGCCCGGCTGGTAGCCACGGATCTTGGCCTCTGTCGTCTCGGCGAACAGCCGGCGCACGTGGTCGAAGACACCGGTGTAGGTCGCCGGGTTGGACCGCGGCGTGCGACCGATCGGGCTCTGGTCGACGTGGACGACCTTGTCGAGGTGCTCCAGCCCGGTCACCGTCTTGTGCCGGCCGGGCACGTGCCGGGCGCCGTTGAGCTTGTTCGCCAAGACGTTGTAGAGGATGTCGTTGACCAAGGTCGACTTGCCCGAACCGGACACGCCGGTGACCGCCACCAGGGTGCCGAGCGGGAAGCTCACGGAGATGTCGACGAGGTTGTGCTCGCGGGCGCCGACGACGCCGAGCTGTCGTTTCTTGTCGCGGGGCCGACGCACCGACGGTGTGGGGATCTCCCGGCGGCCGGAGAGGTACATCCCGGTCAGCGAGTCGGGGTGGTCGAGCAGCCCCTGCACGGTGCCGGAGTGGACGACCTGGCCGCCGTGCTCGCCGGCGCCGGGGCCGATGTCGACGACCCAGTCGGCGGTGGTGATGGTGTCCTCGTCGTGCTCGACGACGATGAGGGTGTTGCCGAGGTCGCGCAGGCGGGTGAGGGTCTCGATCAGCCGGCGGTTGTCGCGTTGATGCAGCCCGATCGACGGCTCGTCCAGGACGTAGAGGACGCCGACGAGGCCGGAGCCGATCTGGGTGGCGAGCCGGATCCGCTGCGCCTCGCCTCCGGACAACGTGCCGGCCGGCCGGTCGAGGGAGAGATAGTCCAGCCCGACGTCGAGGAGGAAGCCGAGTCGGGCGTCGATCTCCTTGACCACCCGCTCGGCGATGGCCCGTTCGCGAACCGTGAAGTCCACGGTGTCGAGGAAGCCGGCCGCGTCGCCGATGGCCAGGTGGGACACGTCGGCGATCGACTTGCCCCCGATGAGCACGGCGAGCGACTCCGGCTTGAGCCGGGCACCACGGCATACCGGACAGGGCACCTCCCGCATGTAGCCCTGGTAGCGCTCCCGGCTCCACTCGGAGTCGGTCTCCGCGTGCCTCCGCTTGACCCATGGGACGACGCCCTCGAAGCCGGTGGAGTAGGACCGCTCGCGACCGTAGCGGTTGCGGTACTTGACGTGGACCTTGTGGTTCTGGCCGTGGAGCAGGGCCTCGGTGGCCCGCGCCGGGAGCGCCCGCCACGGGGTGTCCATCCCGAAGGTGAGGTCCTCGCCGAGGGCCGCCATCACCCGCTGGAAGTATTCAGCGGAGCCACTGCCGCTGCCCCACGGAGCGATCGCACCCTGGGCGAGGGTGAGGTCGTCGTCGGGCACGAGCAGCTCGGGATCCACCTCGAGCTCGGTGCCGATGCCAGTGCACGACGGGCACGCACCGAACGGGCTGTTGAAGGAGAACGAGCGTGGCTCGATCTCGTCCATCGCCAGCGGGTGGTCGTTGGGGCAGGCCATCCGCTCGGAGAAGCGGCGCTCCCGCTCGGGGTCGCCCGCCTGCTTGTCGACGAACTCGACGACGAGGAGACCGCCGGCCAGACCGAGGGCGGTCTCGACCGAGTCGGTGAGCCGCCGCTTGGCACCGGAGTCCTCGCCCTTGGCGACGAGCCGGTCGACGACGACGTCGATCGTGTGCTTGACCTGCTTCTCCAGCGTGGGCGGCTCGGTGAGCGACACGACCTCGCCGTCGACGCGCGCGCGGGCGAACCCCTTGGACTGGAGCTCGGCGAACAGGTCGACGTATTCGCCCTTGCGGGCGCGGACGACCGGCGCGAGGACCTGGAAGCGGGTGCGGTCGGGCAGCTCGAGCAGCCGATCGACGATCTGCTGTGGGCTCTGCCGGGTGATCGGCTCGCCGCAGACGGGGCAGTGCGGGCGCCCGGCGCGCGCGAAGAGGAGGCGGAGGTAGTCATAGACCTCGGTGATCGTGCCGACCGTCGAGCGCGGGTTGCGGTTGGTCGACTTCTGGTCGATCGAGACCGCCGGGGAGAGGCCTTCGATGAAGTCGACGTCGGGCTTGTCCATCTGACCGAGGAACTGCCGGGCGTAGGCGGACAGCGACTCGACGTAGCGGCGCTGGCCCTCGGCGAAGATCGTGTCGAACGCGAGCGAGGACTTGCCCGAGCCGGAGAGGCCGGTGAAGACGACGAGGGAGTTGCGCGGCAGCTCGACCGAGATGTCACGCAGGTTGTGCTCACGAGCGCCTCGGACCACCAGTCGGTCGTGGCTCGGGCGGGCGTTTGATGGCAGCACAGATGTCACCTGCGCAATGCTAGGTGGCCCCACCGACAGCCCTCGAATCGCGCCGTCGCCGCGGTGTGCGTCGGCGTCCGACCGGGGTGGCCGGATCGTCCTGACCCGCGGAGCAGCCACGCGGCCCCAGCACCGGATGGCGAGGGACGGCATAGATTCGAGCAATGCCGTCGACTCCCATCGCTGACTACGCCCTGATCGGTGACACCGAGACGGCTGCCCTCGTAAGCCTGGCTGGTTCGATCGACTGGCTGTGCCTGCCACGCTTCGACTCGCCAGCGTGTTTCGCGGCCCTCCTCGGCGGGCCCAAGCACGGCCGCTGGCTGCTCACCCCCGTCGACGACGCGACGACCACCCGCTCCTATCGGGGCGACTCCTTCGTGCTGGAGACGACCCACACGACCGCCACCGGCGTGGTTCGGGTCACCGACGTCATGCCAGCGGGCGACGGGCGCGCCGACATCATGCGGATGGTCGAGGGCATCGTCGGCCGCGTCGAGATGCGGTTGGAGTGGATCGTCCGCACCGACTACGGACGGATCAAGCCGTGGGTCTCCCGGATGACCGAGCACGCCATCGACAACGGCGTGATCAGCGCCATCGCCGGCCCGGACATGTTCGTGCTGCGCGGCACCCGCCTGCCGTTGGCGCAGGACGGCGCACACCGCGACCGGTTCCCTGTGGAGAAGGGGCAGCGCTACACGTTCTCGATGACCTGGTCCCCCTCGCACCTGCCGATCCCCCGTCCCCCCGACGTGCCGGCCCTGATCGAGGAGACCTACCGGCTCTCGGCCGACTGGGCCGCCTCGTGCACGTACGAAGGGCCCTATCGCGACGCGGTCGTCCGGTCGCTGCTGACCCTGCGGATGCTCACCCACAGCTCCCTCGGTGGCATCGTGGCAGCTCCGACGACCTCGCTCCCGGAGGACTTCGGCGGCGTACGCAACTGGGACTACCGCTACTGCTGGCTTCGCGACTCGGCTCTCACCCTCAGCGCCATGCTCGCGTCCGGCTACACCGGATCGACCGAGTTGTGGCGCAACTGGCTGGTCCGTGCGATCGCGGGCGACCCGGAAGACATGCAGATCATGTATGCCGTCGACGGCGGCCGTGATCTTCCCGAGACCCAGCTCGACCACCTGCCGGGGTATGCCGGTTCCCGGCCGGTCCGGATCGGCAACGGCGCCGTCGACCAGGTGCAGACCGACGTCCTCGGCGAGGTGATGGTGGCTCTGGAGATCGCCCGCGTCAAGGGCCTTCAGGAGTCCAGGCAGTCGTGGTCGGTGCAACGCATCCTGATGAAGCACCTGGCCAGCCACTGGCAGGAGCCCGACAACGGCCTGTGGGAGATCCGCGGGCCGCTGCGCCACTTCACCCACTCACGCGTCATGGTCTGGGCCGCCTTCGACCGGGCGATCAAGGCGGTCGAGTTGCACGGCTACACCGGCCCGGTCGGTGACTGGAAGAAGCTCCGCGACCAGGTGCGTGACGAAGTCCTCGAGCGGGGGTTCAACACCGCGAAGAACAGCTTCACCCAGCACTACGACACGACCGAGGTCGATGCCTCGC
>JBDTBX010000151.1:0-8263 GCA_039923915.1 Nostocoides sp.
GACCGTCATCGGGGTCCGGGCCCGGGACAACGAGACGGGCGAGGAGTTC
This sequence comes from Nostocoides sp., assembly GCA_039923915.1. Lineage (GTDB taxonomy): Bacteria > Actinomycetota > Actinomycetes > Actinomycetales > Dermatophilaceae > Nostocoides. The sequence continues at coordinate 50 of JBDTBX010000151.1, forward strand.
GACATCCGCGCCCGCCAGGTGATCGGCGCGACCGGCGTCTGGACCGACGAGCTCGAGGCGATGCTCGGCGGCGACCCGCGGCTCACGGTCCGGGCCTCCAAGGGTGTGCACCTCGTCGTGCCGCGCGACCGGATCCAGTCCCACACCGGCGTCATCCTGCGCACCGAGAAGTCCGTCCTGTTCATCATCCCGTGGGGCGACCACTGGATCATCGGCACGACCGATACCGAGTGGGAACTCTCCAAGGTCCACCCGGCCGCGACGAGCGCTGACATCGACTACCTCCTCGACACGGTCAATGCCGTTCTCGTGCAGCCGATCTCGCGCGCCGACATCGACGGCGTGTATGCCGGCCTGCGGCCCCTCATCTCCAGTGAGAGCAAGGTGTCCGACGCGACGACCAAGCTCTCCCGCGAGCACGTCGTCGCCCGGGTCGCGCCCGGCATGGTCGTCGTGGCGGGTGGCAAGTACACGACCTACCGGATCATGGCCAAGGACGCCGTCGACCTGGCCGTCCGGGACCTACCCGGCGAGATCGAGGAGTCGCGAACGGAAACCATCCCGTTGGCCGGAGCGCGCGGCTTCGAAGGGATGGCCGCCCGCCCGGAGCTGCTTGCCGAGTCGTGCGGGCTCGATGGCGACCAGATGCTGGCCCTCCTCGAACGCTACGGATCGCTCACCAACGAGCTGATCGCCCTGATGAACGTCGACCCCACCCTGCGCGAGGAGGTCCCGGGCAGTGAGGGCCATTTGGCCGTCGAGATCGTCTATGCCGCGGCGCAGGAGGGCGCACTTCACCTCACTGACGTCATGACCCGCCGGACCCGGATCTCGATTGAGGCCCGTGACCGCGGCATCGAGGCCGCACCGCACGTGGCGGCCCTCATCGCACCCATCCTCGGCTGGGACGACGCCAAGGTGGCCAGCGAGATCGAGATCTACCACCGCCGGGTCGAGGCCGAGATGACCAGCCAGACGATGCCCGACGACGTCTCGGCCCAGGAAGAGCGCAGCAAGGCCCCAGACGCCGCCCTGTGATCCACGTCGACCTGACTTGGGGTCAATTCGTTGCCACGTCGACCTGACTTGGGGTCAATTCGTTGACGGTCGGTGTCAGGCGAGGAGGGTGACCGGCGGGCCGTGGAAGTCGCAGCGCGCAACCGCGACACTGTCGACCTCGACCACCGGGTAGTCCGCCGAGTGGTCGGTCACCTTCCCGGCACCGGCGCCGGGGGCCTCCATGGCCACCCGGGTGAGCGGCATACGGGATCGTGCGTCATCGATGACGGCGGTGACCCGGGCAATCTCCTCGGCCGGCCAGTACTGAGCGGTGATCGACTGCCAGACCACGGTGAGCGCACCCTCCCCCGCAGGTGAACCCAGTTGCGCGGCAAGCCAATCCGCCGCCCCTCCGGCATCCACCTGCACCGGGTGGTCCCGGGCAATGGCCAGCGCGGCATCCAGTCGGCGATGCCGTTCCAGGTGGAAAGGCCAGACGAACGACCGCAGCCGCAGGGCCCCTTCGTCGGTCGCGGCGTCGACCGGGGCCAGGTCGCAGCCTCGGCGGGAAACGACCTCGAAGGCCTCCGGGACGAAGCCCTCGGCGCCCACGTCGGCGACGACCAGTCCCGAGTCCTGCGGACCCGCCGACCACCCGTCACCAACGAACCGGAACCGGTCAGCCAGCAGGTTGAGCCCGGCCGAGGCGCCCGGCTCGAGCAGCCGCACCCGGTGCAGACCGGCCGCGCGAACGGCATGGGAGATGCCAACGAGCAGCGCCACGGAGCGTCCGACCTCGTTGGTCTGCGGTGCGACCTCGAGGGCGGATCGCAGTCGGGGTGCCGCCCGCTCGACGACGGGCCGGGCGACGGCCCAGGCGCCGGCCGGGTCTGCCGAACCAGCCAAGCACGGATAGAACGGTCGCAGTTCGTCGGCCCGACCGGTCAGCACCTCACGGAACAGGCCGGCCAGGAGTCGCAGCTGGACCACGGCGGAGGCCGGCGCGTCCTCCCAGCCGGCGACGACCTGCGCCGTCGGGCCGCCCGCGTCGATGTCGTCACCAAGGCCACGGGCCAGGTGCCAGTACAGGTGCTGCTCGCCGGTGAAGTGCTCCCGGAACCGGTCGGCGAGGGTCACGAGCAGGCAGGGGCCTTGTCGAGGGCAGCCGCCGCCGTCCCGTAGGCCGCCAGGGCGGACTTGGAGTCGGCCACGAAGTTCATCCACTTCTGGTGGTAGGCCGGACCGGCCGCGGTCGCCTTCGTCGTCATCTGGGCCTGGTGCGCGGCCCACTGGCCGTTGACCACGGTCCCTGTCTTGGCGACCGCCGCAAGGGCTTGCGAGCGCGCGACACAGGCTGTCACATTGGCCGGCGCGGACGACCCAGCAGCTGCGGCAGCCGTTGCCAACTGGGGACAGGCACTGGCGGCCTTCGTGTAGACCGGCTCCGCGGCAGCGAAGGCGGCCAGATCGGCAGCACCGGGCTTCTTGGAGGCGCCCCAGATGGCCTCCGCCTGGGCATAGCTGATCAGGCCGGCGTCCAGCGAGACCTCGGCCCCGGCATGCGCACCCCAGTCCCGCGCGGACGCCGCGGCCGCCGTGGCGAGGGCATCCCCGGCAGTGACCTCGGCCTGACACGCGGCCAAGGGTGCGGCCAGCGCATCGACGGGCGCGGTGGTCTGCGTCTCGGTCGCGGCCGGAGTATCGCTCGACGGACTCATCGTGGATGATGTGCTCGTGGACGAGGAGTGCGCTGTCGTCGAAGAGGCGTCCCCGCGCGTCAATGCATACGCCCCCCCAGCCGCCCCCAGCAGCACGACGGCCCCCACGACGATCGCGGTCTTCGCGCCTCGCGTCAGCCCTGGACTCCGATGTCTCGCCACGCGTCAGAGTGTCGCATGTCGATCCAGGCGCGCGGAACGTTTTGACCGCGTTCGTCCCCACGAGCTCCGCGGATGAGCCCCTCCCCGCCGTCGGGCAAAGGCCCCGCCGACACGGTGCAGGACGAGCCCACCGACACGGTGCAGGGCGAGCCCGCCGACGACGCCGGCACCCTCCCCGGCCCGGAGGTGGAGGTCTCCCCCCACCCGCCGCATCCCTGGTGGGCCCACGTCGTCGTCACCGTGCTCTGGGCCGCGAGCGTGGCCGCGTCCACGGCCATCCACGCACCGACCGGCCTGCTGCGGCTGGCCATCGGCCTGCACGTGGTTGGTGTCGTGGTCGCCCTCGGCCCGATCATCCTGATGGACTGGTACGCCCTGGTCTGGATCTCCGGGCTGCGTCGCTTCCACGACGTCATCCGGCTCGCCGAGGCCGCGCACCCCGTGATCTGGCTGGGGACCGGCCTGCTGCTCGTGACCGGGGCCTTTCTGGCTCCAAACCTGCACAGCCCGTTGAGCTGGCTCAAGCTGGCCGCCGTCCTCGTGCTCCTCCACAACGGCGTGACCGTGCGCGAACTGGGCAGGCGGCTCATCCGGCTGCGCGGTCCGAAGTCCCCGCACGACATCCACAGCACCCTGCGCTGGCCGATGCTCTCGCTGTTCGCGGTCTCCCAGCTGTGTTGGTGGACCGCCGTCGTGATCGGTCTCGCGGCCTCGTTCGGGCGGCACGGGCCCTGAGCCGACGGCATGGCACGATGGTCTGCGTGAGTGTGAGCGAGCAGCAGAAGAAGTCCGAGAACCGTCCCCGTCCCACGACGGAGGAGTTCCGCGCCTTCGTCACGCAGGGGTGGGCGCCGAAGCCGACGACCACGCCGGAGCCATCAACGGTCGCGCCGTATGCCGCGGCCCGGCGCGATCGTCTCTCCGCGGCATACCCCGGCCAGCGGTTGATCATTCCTGCTGGTGGCTTGAAGGTCCGCACCAACGACTGCGACTACGTCTTCCGGCCGCACTCCGCGTTCGCCCACCTGACGGGTCTGGGTGCCGATCGTGAGCCCGACGCGGTGCTCGTGCTCGAGCCGAAGGAGGGTGGTGGGCACGAGGCCGTCCTCTACTTCCGGCCGCTGGCCGACCGCGACAGCGACGAGTTCTTCGCCGACGCGCGCTACGGCGAGTTCTGGGTCGGTGCGCGGCCCACCCTCGCCGACGTCGAGGCCGAGCTCGGCCTCACGGCCCGGCACATCGACGAGTTCGAGGAGGCAGCCAGCAAGGACGCCGGCACCGTCGTCATCCGCCTCGTCAGGGACGCCGAGAAGGAGCTCACCGCCCTCCTCGACGCCAAGCGGGTCGAGAACGGTGCCACCGCCGAAGGTCTGGCCGAAGCCGACGACGAGCTCGCGGCATACCTCTCGGTTTTGCGTATGGTCAAGGACGAGTGGGAGGTCGAGCAGATGCAGGCCGCCGTCGACGCGACCCAGATCGGCTTCGAGGCCGTCATCGAGACCCTCGCCGACGCGGTCGCCAAGGGTCGCGGCGAACGCTGGGTCGAGGGCGTGTTCGGGCTGCACGCCCGGCACGAGGGCAACGGCGTCGGCTACGACTCGATCTGCGCAGCCGGTGATCATGCGAACACGCTGCACTGGATCAAGAACACCGGCGAGGTCAACGACGGCGACCTGATCCTCATCGACGCCGGCGTCGAGGTCGACTCGCTGTTCACCGCCGACATCACCCGCACCCTACCGGTCAGTGGTGAGTTCAGCGACGCCCAGCGGGAGATCTACGACGCTGTGTTTGCCGCGCAGGAGGCCGCGATCGCGGCGGTCAAGCCGGGGGCCAAGTTCTCCGACGTCCATGCGGCCGCGATCCGGGTCATCGCCGAGCACATCGCCGGCTGGGGGCTGCTGCCCGACGGCGTCACCGTCGAGGACACCCTGGACACCGAGCACGGCCAGTACCACCGGCGCTGGATGGTTCACGGCACGTCGCACCACCTGGGCCTCGACGTCCACGACTGTGCCCTCGCGACCCGCGAGCAGTACATGGACGCCGAACTGGTCCCGGGCACGGTGCTCACGGTCGAACCCGGGCTCTACTTCAAGGCCGACGACCTGCTGGCGCGGGAACGCTTCCGCGGCATCGGGGTCCGGATCGAGGACGACATCGTCGTCACCGAGGACGGCTGCCGCAACCTGTCGGCGGGTATGCCGCGCAGCAGCACCGAGGTCGAAGCCTGGATCCGCGAGGTCCGCTCGCGCTGAGCCGCAGCCGGCCTAGGAATTGGTCCCGGGCTCGTGCCCGGCCTGACCCGGCTGCGTCTGCCCAGCGCGCTGCGCCTGCTGGGCGGCCTCGGCCTCCTGGGCCTCACGCACCTGCTGGCGCGCCGCGGCATACGGGTCGAGCTGGGCCAGCATCTCGCGGGCCTGGCCGACGACCTTGTGCTCGGCGAGCACCTCGTAGCGGGTGGCGACCACCTGGGTGACCGACGTGAAGTCGCGCGCACCGCCGGTCAGCCGGTAGCCGATGAACGCCCAGACCAGCCCGAAGACGGCACCGAACAGGATGGTCGTGACGAACGAGGCGATGCTGGCGCCCTTGGTGTCGAAGAGGGCGAAGATCATCGCCACGAAGCCACCGAGCCAGGCACCGGACAGCGCACCACCTGCGAGCACCCGCCCCCGGGTGAGCCGCCCGGTCACCCGCTCCAACTGCTTGAGGTCGGTGCCGACGATCATCAGGTTCTGGACGGGGAACTCGTGGTCGGACAGGTAGTCGACGGCCTTCTGTGCGTCCTCGTACTTGTCGTAGACCGCGACCGACATGGGGTACTCGAGGCTGATCGCGGCGCGGGCGCCGGGTCCGAGACCGCGCGCTGGTTGGGTGCTCATGAGTCCATTGTCGCAAAGTCCGCTGAGACGTCGCTGGGCGCACGCTGTCCGGCCCGTATGGCGGGTGTCCGCGGGCGCAACATCCGGACCCGGAACACTCGCTCGCGCTCCCTCGCCTCGGCCGCGTCCACCTGCCGTGCCGTGAGCAGCTGGTGCAACGAGACGATCCCGACGACGAGCCGGGGCTCGTCCCGGTCGACCACCGGCAGGAGGCTGACCTCGTGCACGGCCATCAGCTCGGCGACGTGGCGCAGGGTCTGGTCGGCGTGGGTGACGACCGGGTCGGTGCGAACGAGGTCCCCTACGGGAGCGTCGGGTTGGCTGTTCGACGCGGTGAGCAACTGCCGCCGGGTCACGACGCCGAGCAGTCGCCCGTCTGCGCAGACAACGGGATAGAGGCGCTGCTGCCACCCGAGGTCACCGTCTTCGGGAAGTGGACGGGACAGGTCCTCGACGGCCTCCCCCACCGTCACCTCGCGGCCGAGCTCCACGACATCGCCACTCATGACCTCCCCGACGAAGTGGATCTCGAGGGGGTCGACGTCGTACTCGCGAGTCAGGTGGTAGCCACGACGGGCGATCTTCTCGGTGAGGACCGACCGCTTGAGGAGTAGGACGGACACCGCGAACGCGCTCGTGGCACCGATGATGAGCGGCAGCACGGCGTCGAACTGGTGGGTCAGCTCCATCGCGAACACGATGCCGGTGAAGGGCGAGCGCATGACCCCGCCGAGCACTCCGGCAAGCGCGACGAGCGCCCAGAACCCGGCACCGACATTGGGGAAGATGTGCGCTTCGAGCGAGCCGAGCGCACCTCCGATCATGAAGATCGGCGCGAGGACGCCGCCAGAGGTTCCGGACCCGAGCGCGAAGGCCCAGATGAGTGTCTTGACGATCAACACGCCCGCGACCAGACCGACCGCGATGCTGCCGTCGAGCTCGGCGCCGATGACGTCGTAGCCGACGCCGAGCGCCTGCGGGACGAAGAGCCCACCGACGCCGATGCCGAGACCGCCGATGGCGGGCCACCACATCCAGTGGATGGGCAGCCGTCCGAACGCGTCCTCGGACGCGTAGACCATCCCGGTCGCGGCGATCGCCAACAGTCCAGAGATCAGGCCGGAGACGACACAGAGCCCGTATGCCGCGGGCCCGAGCGTCAGGTGGGCGTGGACGGGGAAGACCGGGGCCGACCCGAGGAGCGGGACGCGCACGACGGCGGCGACGCAGACCGCCGCGGTCACCGGGACCATGCTGCGCGGACGCCACTCGAACAGCAGCAGCTCCACCGCCAGGACGATCGCGGCCAGGGGCGTGTTGAAGGTGGCCGCCATCCCGGCAGCCGAACCGGCGATGAGCAGCGTCTTGCGCTCGTCCGCCGTGAGGTGGAGGAACTGGGCGAACAGCGATCCCAGGGCGCCGCCGGTCATGATGATCGGGCCCTCGGCACCGAACGGCCCACCGGTGCCGATGGCCAGGGCCGACGCGATCGGTTTGAGGACCGCCACACGCGGCTGGACCTTGCTGCCGCCCATGAGCACGGCCTCGATCGTCTCCGGCATCCCATGCCCCCGGATCCGCTCCGAGCCGTACCGGGCCATCAACCCGACAACGAGACCGCCCGCGGCGGGGGCCAGCAGGACGAGGATCGGGTTGTGGTGGATCGCGCCCGGCGCGACGAGACGGGTGTCGATGCGGCCGTAGAAGACGAGGTTGGTGATCAGCCCGATGAGCCGCAACAGGGCCCAGGAGACGCAGGCGCTCACGGCTCCGATCGGCAGGGCGAGCGCCGTGATGAGCAGCATGCGGGGAGTGGCCGTGAAGTCGCCGAGGTGGCGCACGTCGCGCACCGGTCGGGTCGCGGCGGCAGCGGGGGAAGGGATCCGGGACACGGAGCGAAACCGTTCGGGTCGAAAGTATCGTAACCCGATAGATATTAGCCTGATCCCGTGACCACCGACGAACAGTACGCCCGGCTCCTCACCTTTCGGACCCGGCTGCGCGAGTTCGACCGGTGGAGCCGTGACGAGGCGGCGGCCCGAGGCCTGACCCACACCCAGCACCAGCTACTGCTCGTGGTCCGGGGGTGCGGCGAGCCCGCCGGCCCCACGATCGGCCAGGTCGCGGCATACCTGCTGGTCAGGCACCACACGGCAGGCGAGCTCGCCGACCGGGTGACCGAGCTGGGGTTCACCGACCGGGTGCGCGACGAAGCCGACCACCGGGTCGTGCGGCTCCGGCTGACCCCCCGCGGCCAGGAGGTGGTCCACGACCTGGCCGAGGTACACCTGGCCGAGCTGCGCCGACTGGCTTCGGTGCTCGGCGACCTGTGATCAGGGCCACCCCGCCCGGGGACCCGGGAGCGCGGGTCAGCCCTTGAGTGGGTAGTCCTCGAGCAGGCGGCGGCCGATGATCATCTTCTGGATCTCGGCCGTGCCCTCCCCGATGAG
>JBDTBX010000152.1:0-4104 GCA_039923915.1 Nostocoides sp.
ATGGAGCCAGTGGCAGTCGCTGGACGTCCTCAGCGACGGTCCGGACCCGGCGGAAGCAGCCTCCGCGGCCGCAGCCACCCGCGGTTCCACCGGGACGAACCCGTACGTCGTCACCGGCGCCTCGAAGTTCCAGGTGCGTTCTCTGAGCACCGATCCAGCGGTTCCCACCTCGGCCAAGGTGCAGGTTGTCGATCCTGGTGCCTCAGCGGCTGACAGCACTGCGCAGCAGGTGCCGGGTGCAGCGGAAGCGGCTACCGCCCGGCCCACCATCTACTCGCGCGCTGCCTGGGGTGCCGATGAGGCAATGCGACGCTCGGCTCCGTCATACGGGAACATCATGGTCGGTTTCGTGCACCATACGGACAGCGCCAACTCGTACACCTCGGCGGAGGTGCCGGCGATGATCCGCGGCATGTACGCCTACCACGTGCAGTCCCTGGGGTGGGCCGACATCGGTTACAACTTCCTCGTTGACCGCTTCGGCCGCACCTGGGAGGGTCGCTACGGGGGAATCGACAGGGCAGTCGTCGGTGCCCAGACCCTGAACTTCAACTCGGTGTCCATGGGCGTCTCGGCGATCGGGAACTATGACGTCGGGGCCGTACCCCAGGCAATGACGAACGCGTTCAAGGCCATCTTCGCCTGGAAGTTCTCCCTGGCCGGCATTCCGGCCACCGGCACCGTCGTGGCGAACGGCAAGTCCCTGAATCGGATCTCCGGCCACCGGGACGCCTTCGCGACTGCCTGTCCAGGCAGATACCTCTACGCCAAGCTGCCAGAGATCCGTAGCGGGACGGCCGCCATCCTCGGGGCCAGAACACCAGTGCCCCCGCCCCCGACTCGGGCCCCGACCCCGGTCGCGGCCTCCCGGGGCGTGTTCTCCCCCGGTGACTTCACGGGTGACCGAAAGACGGACCTCGTGGCGATCAACCGAGCGGGCGTCATGTACCTGTACCGGGGCAACGGCGCTGGCGGGTTCTCTGGTGGCGCGGTCAAGATCGGCGCCGGGTGGGGCATGTTCTCCAAGGTGTTCTCCCCCGGTGACTTCACCGGTGACGGTCGGGCCGACATCGTGGGCATCACCAGCGCCGGCGCCATGTACCTGTACCGCGGCAACGGCGCAGGCGGGTTCAGCGGCGGCGGGACCAGGATCGGCATCGGCTGGGCTCCGCTGACCAGGGTGTTCTCACCCGGCGACTACACGGGTGACGGTCGTGCCGACATCCTGGGCATCACCAGCGCCGGCGACCTCTACCTCTACCGCGGCAACGGCGCAGGCGGGTTCACCGGCAGCGGGACGAGTCTCGGCGCCGGGTGGGGCATCTTCTTCTAGCCTCAGCCCGGCGACTGAAGGTCGAGGTGTGTTCTCCCGGGTGCGCCGAATCCATCAAGCCACGCAGGACGCGTCACGGCCGCGCCAAGGAAGTAGTCGCAGGAACTGGAGCTCAGGACTCTGGACATAGAGCGATAGTTCGTACGTGGTCAGGGGCGTTTCTTGACTTCGTAGCGTAGGACGAGGTTGGTGCCGGGGTAACGGGTTTTGGTGGCGGTCAGGTGTTCGCAGAGCTCGGCGACGGCGGTGGTGGCGCGCCGGGTGGGCAGGGGGTCGAGGCGCACGGTCAGGAAGCCATCGCGGGGGTCGATGTCGCCACTGCCGGTCAGAGCCTGTCGGGCCAGGGTGTGGGCTTCGTCGTCGGCGCGGGCGTAGCCGGTGTACACCCGTACCGCTCGGGCCAGGTCGTTCATGATGTTGAACGCGGACATGCGGATGGCGTGGGTGATCAGCTTGGTCTCGGTGTCCAGGACCTGCTGGCCTGGGTTGATTTGGGCCAGTGGCAGGCGGGTGGGTGTTGACCGGTGGGTGGTTTGGGCGCTGTCCAGGCTGGCCTCGGCGGCGCGGAGGTCGGCGGTGATGGCGTCGTGGTCTTGGTTGGTGATCAGCACGGTTTCGCCGGGGGCGCCGGGGTGGGTCGCGTCGAGCAGGGCCGCGTCGGTGCGGGCCAGGGCCCGTTCGTAGCCGGCCCGTGCGGCCAGGACCCGTTGGTGGGCTTGCTTCTTGGCGGGGTTGGGGACCATCCGGGTGGGGTCGTCGTCGGTGGTGGCGTAGGCGTCGTGGGAGTCGAGGTCGAAGTGCATCCGGGCGTAGCGAAAGTAGTTCTCCTGGCGCCAGCGTGAGCCCATCCGGTAGATGATCTGACCTGGGCTCAGGTCGGTTCGGGTGGTCAGGATGTGGATCTGACGGGTGGAGTCTTGGCCGTGGGTTTCCTTGCCGTGTTTGGTGTTGGCGACTTCGAGGCTGACCTGGCGCATGGTGAACGTGTCGCCGTGCTCGCTGGTGGGTAGGTCCACGGTGGTGTCCGCGACCCGCCATTGGTGGGCCCGGCCGTGGTCGTCGATGTGGGTGACGTCGGTGAACAGCTCGGGTGCGACGTCGGCGGCGGGGACCTTGCGCCAGGTCAGCACGTCAAAGCCCTCGCTGTGCATGTGGGCGAACAGGGCTGGGGACCAGCCGCCGCGGTCGAACCCGACCAGGACCCGCCGCTGGTCGCCCACGGCTTTGCGTAGTTCGGGCAGGAGCCGTCGTAGCTCCATGGCCAGCGAGGCTCCAGGCTGGGTCATGACGACCAGGAACGGGGCCCCGGCCGCGTCGGACACCCAGGTCTCCACGGTGGCGGGGGCGGGGAACCGCAGGCGGGCGATGTGGGTCTTGGCGAGGCTGCGGCCGCCTTGGTAGGCGCGGACGTGGCCGTCGACGTAGAACACCGCGGCCAGGTCCGGGTTGCTGGCATCCAATCGGGCCACATGCCGGGCGGCGATGGCGCCCTGGAGCTCGCCGGCCCTGCTGGTGGCCGCGAGGACGGCGATCTTGCGGCGGATGGTTTTGACCTCCGGGGCCCGGTCCAGACCCAACACCCGGCCCAACGCGACCGGGTCCACCCGGGTCGCACCTTCGGCGCGGGGCTCACCGGCCAAGGCCCGCAGCACTGCCTCGATCAGCATGGTGTCCAGGCCGTAGAACCCGTTCGGCAGGCTCCCGAAAACCGTTGTTGCGCAGGGCAACAGCCCGGTGGCTTCCAGGGCGGGTATCGCCAGCAGTAGTCCTGCCAGGGGCACCCGCCCGGCGGGGGCGAAGACCGGTGGTGCGGCGCTCAACTGTCCCCACCGTGCCGCGCCCCGCTCACCGGAGCGGTCAGCGGGGTCCGGCAGCACCGGCACCGGGTCGTCCTGGCCGCCCGCCGCAACGGTGGGGCTCTTAGTGGCCGGGCCATCACTGGAGGCCGGGGCGTCGTTGCTCACCGTGCCAGTAGCGGGGCGGGCGCCATCCGGCGGCAGTGGCAGTGCCCGGCGGACGCTGTCAGTGCTGACTGCGACGGCCGCCGCGATAGCCCGCAGGCTCGCACCGGCGGCCCGCCGGCTCCTGATGTCGGCCACTACCGCGGCCGTGAGCCGCGACGGGCCCTTGGGGCCAGCCTTGGCCGGCACCAACGCGGCAGCTCCGCGCCCGGCCAACGCCTTGCCCCAACGTCGCAGCGTGTCGGGATCGACGCCGAACCCTGCCGCGATCTGGACCACTTTGGCGGCCTTGATCCGCACCAGCTGCACAGCCGCCAGCCGCCGGCACGCGTCGTCGCCTGGCTCCCAGGCCATGGACAGCTCACCGTGCAGGAACACCCGCCCGCCGGTCTCGTCCTCTACCAGTGCTGCTGCCGGCCCGATCAGGATCGCGTCGGCGCGGGGGACCATGGACATAGGCATCTGAGCAGTCATCACCGTCATCATCCCCCCTCGAGATCTTCACTAATAGCCGTAAAAATTATCTCACACTAGGGGTACAAGGACAACCGCCGCACGCGAAGAATCCGCAGGTCACGAAGCCGGAACACGTCCCCGGCTGTCATCTATGTCTGGAGTCCTGAAGTCGTGGTCGCTGGCCGCGGCCCTTCACCCCGAGATCGCCGCAGCATACGACGGCGCCCAGGACCGGGCCGCCGCCCAGGTGATCGGCTGGCTGGCCGAGCACGCGTCCACCAGGGTCGGGCCGCGTGGGGCCCAGGTGCAGGTCCCGGTGCAGGAGATCGAGGCCGCGGTAGTGCGGCATTACAC
>JBDTBX010000153.1:0-5198 GCA_039923915.1 Nostocoides sp.
GGCAACCTACCTTCTGCTCGCGGCAGGATGCGGAAATGGGTGGGGGTGTGTCCTGGCCGTTCGGTAGCGTCGAGCAGGTGACGTCGACCGCCGAACCGATCCCGACCGACCACCCACCGTCCCCTCGTGCGACGAGTGGGTCCAGGTCGTCCGAGCCGATCCTGCGGGCGCGGGGACTGCGCAAGACGTTCGGCGACTTCACCGCGGTCGACGGGATCGATGTCGAGGTGCAGCCCGGGGAGTCGTTCGGTTTCCTCGGCCCCAACGGTGCCGGCAAGTCCTCCACCATGCGGATGATCGGCGCCGTGTCACCGGTGAGCGGCGGCGAGCTGCGCCTCTTCGGTCTCGACCCGGCCACTGACGGACCGGCCATCCGGGCCCGGCTGGGTGTCTGCCCGCAGACCGACAACCTCGACGACGATCTCACCGTCGAGGAGAACCTGTGGATCTATGGTCGCTACTTCGGTCTGTCCCGGGCCCAGGTCCGCGAGCGCGCCACCGAGCTGCTCGACTTCGCCCAGCTCACCGAGCGAGCCAAGGACAAGGTCGAGCCGCTCTCCGGCGGCATGAAACGCCGCCTCACCATCGCCCGCTCGCTCATCAACAACCCCGAGCTGCTCCTCCTCGACGAGCCGACGACCGGGCTGGACCCACAGGCCCGGCACGTCCTCTGGGACCGCCTGTTCCGGCTCAAGCGCGCCGGGGTCACCCTCGTCATCACGACCCACTACATGGACGAGGCCGAGCAGCTGTGCGACCGCCTGGTCGTCATGGACCACGGCCGGATCGTGGCCGAGGGCAGCCCCCGCGACCTGATCACCCGCTACGCTACGCGCGAGGTCCTCGAGCTGCGTTTCGACGCCGATGACCACGAAGCGCACGCCGAGGCCCTCGCCGGGGTCGGCGACCGACTCGAGGTGCTGCCCGACCGGCTGCTCCTCTACGCCGAGGACGGCGACGCCGCCCTCGCCGCGGCGTCCGCGCGCGGCATCCGACCGGTTTCGGCCCTCGTCCGGCGCTCGACGCTCGAAGACGTCTTCCTCCACCTCACCGGCCGGACCCTGGTCGACTGACATGACCCAGACATCACTGCCGTATGCCGCGCGCGGCCGACCCGGTCCGCGGCCCGCCCTCGCGACCGGCGAGCGGATCGGCTCGGTCGTCGCCTACTTCGTCGAGGTCTACCGCCGGGTCTGGCGCGGGTCGATCATCGGCCGGTTCCTCTCGCCGCTCATGTTCCTGCTCTCGATGGGCCTGGGCCTCGGCACCCTCGTCGACCGCTCCTCGGGCGGCGTCGACGGCCACCCCTACCTCGGGTTCGTGGTGCCCGCCATCGTCGCCACCCAGTCGATGTGGGTGGCGATGGGCGAGTCGACCTACCAGGTGCGCGGCTACTTCAAGTACAACCGCATGTACGACGCGATGCTCGCCACGCCACTGTCCGTGCGCGACGTGCTCCTCGGCCACCTGTTGACCGTCGCCGGCCACCTCACCTTCGCGTCCGTGGTGTTCGTCGTGGTCGCGGCGCTCTTCGGGGCGTTCGCCTCGTGGTGGGTCCTGCTCGCCATCCCGGTCGCCGTGCTGACGGGCCTCGCCTTCGCCGTCCCGATCTTCGGCTTCACCTCGCGGGCCGACGGTGACGACGGTTTCAACATCCTGTTCCGGCTGGTCATCACCCCGCTCATGCTGTTCTCAGGCACGTTCTTCCCGGTCGAGCAGCTGCCCGCGCTCATCCGGCCGATTGCATGGGTGACCCCGCTGTGGCACGGGGTCGAGCTGAGCCGCGCCGCGGCATACGGGCACCTCGAGCTGCTTCCCGGCCTCGGCCACCTCCTCGTGCTGCTCGCCTTCGTCGTCGGGGGCTGGGTCTATGCCCTGCGCGGCTTCACCAAGGCGCTGGTCCGGTGAGCGCGCCGACCCTGTCGACCCCCTCGCGGCTCGTCCGGGCGCTCCCGATCCCGGCCGGTGCGGGGCTGGCCCGGATGGTCGTCCTGCGCAACGTGACGAGCTTTCGCCACGGCTGGATCGCGCTCATCTCCGGCTTCTTCGAGCCGGTCCTCTACCTCTTCTCCCTCGGCGTCGGCGTGGGAGCGCTCGTCCCGCACGTCACGACCGACGGGGGGAGCCACGTCACGTATGCCGCGTTCGTCGCCCCTGCGCTGCTCGCCGCGTCGGCGATGAACGGGGCCGTCTTCGACTCCACCTTCAACGTCTTCTTCAAGCTGCGCTACGCCCGGCTGTACGACGGGATGCTGGCCACGCCGCTCGGCCCACGCGACGTGGCCGTCGGGGAGATCGCCTGGTCGCTCGTGCGCGGCGGGATCTACAGCGGGCTGTTCCTGTTGGTCGCAGTGGTTGCCGGCCTCGTGCACTCCTGGTGGGCGCTGCTCGGCCTGCCGGCCGCGGTGTTCATCGCCTTCGCGTTCGCGGCGGTGGGGATGTTCGCGACGACCTTCATGACGTCGTGGGTGCACTTCGACTACGTCACCCTGGCCGTCCAGCCGATGTTCCTCTTCTCGGCGACCTTCTTCCCACTGGGGACCTATCCCGAGGCGCTGCAGTGGCTGGTCCGGCTCACGCCGCTCTACCACGGCGTCGCGCTCGAGCGGGGGCTGCTGCTCGGGGAGGTGGGGCCCGGGCTGGCCTGGCACGTCGGCTACCTGGGACTGCTGGGGCTCCTCGGCGTGGTCGGTGCCGCCCGCCGGATCGAGGGACTTCTCCTGCGCTGAGAAACGCCCGGCGTGTCGGCGCGGCATACCGGCTTCCTCGAACAACTGTCCGGATATGGTTGTCCACAGGCCGATGACAGGCACCAGGTTGTCCCCAACGACACGGCGGGGGGCGGACGGATGTCGGTGGTCGGTCCTAGCGTCTGACCCGGAACGCGCGACGAGACCGACAGCGCACGAGGGTCGCCGGTGGGCGCGCTCAGGACACGACACACAAGGAGCACGAGATGGCAGCAGCAGCGCCCGTCAGCCGCATCGTCGGCGACAAGGACAAGGCGCTCGCCCTGGTCATGGGCCAGGTCGAGAAGCAGTACGGCAAGGGCGCTGTCATGCGTCTCGGCGACGACGTCCGCCTCCCGATCGAGGTCATCCCGACCGGCTCGATCGCCCTGGATGTCGCGCTCGGCATCGGCGGCCTGCCGCGTGGCCGCGTCGTGGAGATCTACGGCCCGGAGAGCTCGGGAAAGACCACGGTCGCCCTGCACGCCGTCGCCAGCGCCCAGAAGGCCGGCGGCATTGCGGCCTTCATCGACGCCGAGCACGCCCTCGACCCGGAGTACGCCAAGAAGCTCGGTGTCGACACCGACAACCTCCTGGTCAGCCAGCCCGACACCGGTGAGCAGGCGCTCGAGATCGCCGACATGCTGATCCGCTCCGGCGCGGTCGACATCATCGTCATCGACTCGGTGGCCGCGCTCGTCCCCCGTGCCGAGATCGAGGGCGAGATGGGCGACAGCCACGTCGGCCTCCAGGCGCGGCTGATGAGCCAGGCCCTCCGCAAGATCACCGGGGCCCTCAACAACACCGGCACGACCGCCATCTTCATCAACCAGCTCCGCGAGAAGATCGGCGTGATGTTCGGCTCACCCGAGACGACGACGGGCGGCAAGGCGCTGAAGTTCTACGCGTCGGTCCGCCTCGACGTGCGCCGGATCGAGACCCTGAAGGACGGCAACGACCCGGTGGGCAACCGCACCAGGGTCAAGGTCGTCAAGAACAAGGTCGCGCCCCCGTTCAAGCAGGCCGAGTTCGACATCATCTACGGTCAGGGCATCTCCCGCGAGGGCGGCCTCATCGACATGGGTGTCGAGCAGGGCTTCGTCCGCAAGGCCGGCGCCTGGTACACCTACGACGGCGACCAGCTGGGTCAGGGCAAGGAGAACGCCCGCACGTTCCTCAAGGACAACCCGGACCTGTCCGATGAGCTGGAGAAGCGGATCAAGGAGAAGCTGGGCATCGGCCCGCGGGTCGACCAGCCGGCCGAGGGCGGACCCAAGGGCCTGCCCGAGGTGCCCGTCGAGTTCTGAGCGCCCCGCCCAGAGCAGTGAACGAATCCCGCGCGAGCGCCGCCCTCGACCAGTTGAGGGCGGCGGTCGCCCGCGTCGAAGCAGGCCAGTCGCCGGGCCCGCCGGCCGGGCGGGTGGCGCCGGTCACCCGGCCGGAGCCGTCGGTCGACGACAGCGGCAAGGGTGGCAGTGACCGGGCCAAGGATCCGTATGCCGTGGCCCGGGCCATCGTGCTGCGCCAGTTGACCAACGCTCCCAAGACCCGCCAGCAGCTGCGTGAGGTGCTGGCCAGACGGCAGTGCCCCGAGCAGGTTGCCGAGGCCGTACTCGACACGATGACCGAGGTCGGCCTCGTCGACGACGCGGCCTACGCCCAGCTGCTCGTCCGGTCCAAGCAGGCCGGTCGAGGACTGGCTCGCCGAGCGCTGAGGCACGAGCTGCGGGCCAAGGGTGTCGATGACCAGATCGCCGCCGAGGTGCTCGAGACCATCGATCCCGCCCTGGAGCGCCGGCTGGCGCGGCAGCTCGTCGACAAGAAGCTGGCGACGATGCACGGTCTGGAGGTGGCGGTCCAGACCCGGCGGCTGGCCGGGATGCTGGCGCGCAAGGGCTATCCGGGCGACCTGGCCTGGGCTGTCATCCGCGATGCGCTGGCCGACGCGCCCGAGCACCAGCGTGACTGAGGCGATGGCCGCACTCGGACGTGCGGCGACAGGAACTGACCCGCTCCGGCCTTACCCTTGACGTTGCCATGAACACTGCCAAGACCTACGACGTCCGCACGCACGGGTGCCAGATGAACGTCCACGACTCCGAGCGCCTTGCCGGGCTGCTCGAGACCGCCGGTTACGTCGACCTCGCGAGCCTGCCCGATGGCGAGCGACCGGCATACGCCGATGTCGTCGTCTTCAACACCTGCGCGGTCCGGGAGAACGCCGACAACAAGCTCTACGGCAACCTCGGCATGCTCCGCCCGGCCAAGACCGCGAACCCGGACATGCAGATCGCTGTCGGCGGCTGCCTGGCCCAGAAGGACCGCGGCACGATCGTGCGCAGAGCCCCTTGGGTCGACGTGGTGTTCGGCACCAACAACATCGGTTCGCTGCCGGCCCTGCTCGACCGCGCGCGGCACAACCAGCGCGCCGAGGTCGAGATCAAGGAGGCGCTGGAGACCTTCCCGAGC
>JBDTBX010000154.1:0-5427 GCA_039923915.1 Nostocoides sp.
TGGAGGCGTGGTCACTGCCGGTGTTGACGTAGCCGAGCACAAGTCCCGGGATGCCGCTCTCGGCCGGCAGCAGGAGGCTGGCCTGGCCGACTCCGAGCCGGTCGGCCTCTCGGGTCAGGGTCTTCACGGTCTTGCCGGCGTTCTTCACCGTCCAGGTCTCGACCACCCTGCTGCCCGCCCCACCCTTGACCGACAGGCGGGCGCCGTAGCCCACGGGTGCGAGGTCCCCCGTTCCCGGCGACACCTCGCCGGCCTCGTCGATCGGGCCGGCCAGACCGATCACCGTCGAGGTGGGGTTGGGGACCGCGGGCAGGGCGCGGTTGAAGCCGTTGCCGCTGACCTGTACCGCCACGACGGCGGCGAGCGCGAGCGCAGCGACTCCGGCACCGACCGTAGCCACGCGGCGGCGGCGCACCAGGGCATGCCCCTGTGAGAGCACGGCGGCCTCGTCGAAGCGCAGGCCACTCATGGTCGCAGCCTCGGTCAAGGCGGCGCGAACGTCGGTTTCGGGTGTGTTAGTCATCGGTGGCTCCCTTCTCGTGGTTCGCTCGTCTCGTCGGCGCCGGGTTCGTCCCCGTGGAGGTTCGTCGGGCCGCCGTCGTCCGGCGGGGTCGGCAGAGCCCGACGAACGGCGGCCAGCCCTCTCGAGGCGGCGCTCTTGACGGCGCCGACCGAGATGCCGAGGGCGTCGGCGGTCGCCTGTTCCGTCAGGTCGGTGTAATAGCGCAGCACGACGATCTTGCGTTGCTGCTCGGGTAGGTCCTTCAACAGGCGAACGACGAGGTCGCGGTTGTCGACCGTGACCGTGGCGTCGCGAGCCACACCCGGCACGGCTTCGGGCACGTCGTCAGTCGTGACCTCTTTGCGGGTCGAGCGCCACGTGTCGGTGCGCTGGTTGACCAGCACCTTCCGGGTGTAGGCCAGTGCCTCGCCGGGATGGACCCTCGGCCAGGCCACGTAGGTCTTGACCAGGGCGGCCTGGGTTAGCTCCTGCGCCCGGTTATGGTCACCGGTCAGCAGCCACGCCGTGCGCAAGAGCGCGGGCCCGGCTTCATTCATGAAGGTGGCGAACTGGGCGTCGCGCTGCTTCGTGCGGCTGCTCACCGTAGTTCCCTGGTGGATGCGGTCATACTTGGTCTACGGAGCAGGTTGCCAAAAGGTTGCCTCGGTGACCGTGTCAACCCAACTTGGACCCACCGAGACCGGGTGAAGCTGGCCCCACTCGGCCCTCCTCGCCAACGCGCTCTACGCGGCATGATCGGTAGACGTCTCACGCTTGAGGCCCGACGTTCGCCGGGCTGTCTGTGACAGGTTGAAGTGGCCCCGTCAGGACAGCGAAATCGAGACCCACGTCACGCACATCTGATGCGGGCAGTGCTCGCCCGAAACCAGTGTCTTGTCAGCGTTTCGTCTCGGGCTGGCCAGGCGGACGTTTGAATCTGCCTCGGGTCGGAGGGCCGGTGTCACCGGGTGCGAAGGTAAGCAGTGACGGGGCGACGTCTCAGGGTGAGACGGGCAGCGACGGCTCCTAGCAGTGCGCCGAAGACTCCGGCCAGCAGCACCGGTAGGCCGACCTGGGCTAGGGCGGAGCGCCCATCGGCGGCGCCAGTTGAGGCCCGGACCAGCAGTGCAGGTGTGGCGAGGACTGCGGCGGCAAGGGCCCAGGCCAACGTTTCGAGGAGGATGCCCATGAGCTGGGAGAGGGCGGGCACACCAACCTCACGCGCGTTGGCGAGTTCGAGACGCCGAAGCCATAAACCCACGGCCGACAGCAGCAGGCCTACTCCGAGGCCCGCCAGCCATGAGAGCCGGGTGGGTCGAGTGTCGAAGTCAGTTGCTGCGGTCAGGGATCGACCCAGCCGGGGGTTGAGCTGGGCGATCTGAGCGTCGCTGGGGTCGGTCGGGGTGCGCAGCAGAGTGGAACGCAGCAGGAAGCTCGGATCGAGTGTGGGCTCGACTGCTCGGACCCAGCACTGGTCGAACGTGCCGGTGGCCGGCGCGGCGGCCAGCACGGCGTACTGCAGCTGACTGGGTCGTCCGTCATCGGGCCAGGGGTAGACACCCAAGGCCGTCACCGGCGCCACGCTGACGGGAGTCACGGTGCTGGCGGCGCTGACCGTTCCGGGGCCCGGCAAGGTGGGGGCGAGGGTGTCGCGCAAGGCCGGCGAGAGATACACCCCGGCGGAGCCGGGACTGGGCCGGTGGGGGGCGATGAGCTCCAAGAGTCCCGAGGTGGCCGCGAAGGCGGCGACCGGGTTGGACGGCAGCACCGCGAACTGCACCTCATCGGCGGAGCGGATCGCGCCGGCGGCGCCGACGACCCCGCTGGTGACCAGACGGTCGCAGGCGCGGCCGTCGATGTTGTCGACGCTGGTCAGGGTGTACGTGGAGGCGCCTGTGGCGACGTAGGCATCCACCTTGCTGGCAAGTGAGGCCGCCGCGCCGACATCAGCCCAGAGTAGGACGGTCAGGGACGCGGCAAGGGCCACGGCGAGGGCAAGTGCACGTGTGGTGCCGGTACAGAGGTTGCGCCAGGCCTCGGACGTGACCGAAGCCAACGGCATCCGAGCACTCTCCGTTCCCGGTTCGCCGGGATGCCGCGGTGGCCCCGTTGGCGCCGGTGGGTCTGGTGGCGGCGTCAACGGTTGGCGGTTGGTGGTCATGCCGTGTGACTCTGGTCATGACGGGCGGTCTCGGCGAGGTCGATAACCTCGTCACACGCCTCACGGGCGGCCGGGTCGTGGGTCGCGACGACCACCACCGCCCCGTCAGCGGCGAGGGCGCCGAGCACAGCGATGACGGTCGCGGCGTTGCGTGTATCGAGGTTTGCGGTGGGCTCGTCGGCGAGGATGAGGTCACTTCGCTGGGCGGCGCCGCGGGCGAGCATGAGGCGTTGGGCTTCGCCACCAGAGAGGTGCCGGTAGGGCGCCTCGAGGAGGTGCTCGATACCAAAGCGGGCAGCGACGAGTCGAGCCTGCTGCTCTGCTTCGCTGCGAGTGAGCCCGGTAGCCAGGTACGGCAGCGTGATGTGGTCCAAGGCTGTTCGACCAGGCACACCGTGGGCCGACTGCGCGATCACGGTGATGGTGCGCACCCCGTCACGGTCCACCGTCCCTTCCGTGGCCGTGAGGGTTCCAGCCAGGATCGCGAGCAGGGTTGACTTGCCGGTGCCGGAGGGCCCGGTCAGGGCTGTGACGCGCCCACAGAGCAGGTGCAAATCGAGACCCCGGAACAGCCATGGACCCTGCTCATAGCGGTGGCTGAGCGCCCGGCCGATGACTTGCGGCTGGGTCGCTGGCGGGTCAACCACAGCTCAGCGTCTGGGCCGGGGTGGTGTCGACCGCGTCGGGCAACGTGCCGGTGAACGTCACGAGGGTGCGCCCAAGCGAGGACGCGACGATGCGCACTGGCACCGCCCTGCCGTTGACCGATACGCACGCCCGCGCGTCAGATTTGTTGGACGAGGTCACGATGAGGCTGGCGGCGGGCAGGCTCGCTACGGCCAGGGGTGTCTTCAGCTTCCACCGGCCCCGCACGGGGACCTTCCCGGCGGTCTGCTCGTACGCGGCCCACGCCGGGGTCTTTGCCAGGCGGGCGATGTCCGCGGCCGCGGTCACGCCCCCGTCGACCAGCGCCACCGTCACCGGGTCTACCGTGAGCAGCCGGTCGCCCTGCACGGCACCGGCCGGCACGGCCAAGACGCTCAGCGCGGTGACCGGCGGTCTCAAGGTCAACAAGGGCGTTCCCACCGCAACAGTGCTACCGACCGCGGCATCGCACGAGGCAACTGTTGCTGTGGTGGTGGGGAGCCAGGCGAACGCAGCCGCCGGGAGCTCTGCCGCAGCCCGGCCGTTCGTGGCGGTCGAGAGGGCCGATCTGCCAATCAGGCCTGCGAGTTTCCGGCCGGCGCCGACGAGCTGGGCGTCAGCTGGTGTGCCGGCAGCCTGCGACTTGGTCAGGCGCAAGCGACCCAGCTCGGCGCGTAGCGAGTCCACATCAGCGCCGGTCGCGCCGACGGTGACCGGGCGGTAGAGCGGAATGCTGGTGGCCAGCGGCACGACGTCCCGGGCGCCGACCGTGGCGATGGGCTTGCCCGAGACGACTCCCGCGCCTGGCCGGCAGCTGCTCGAGGTGATGATGCCGCTGGCCGTGGCTACAACCTCCGAGGAGGCTCCTTGCGTGACGGTGAGCTCGACCTCGCGGGCGTCGTCGTACGCGAGCCGTGACACGGTGATCGAACCCGTCTGGGCCTGGGTCGGTTGAAGAACAGTCGGGGCAGGACGCCACGAGATGAGGACTGCGACCGAGGCCGTCGATGCCACAGCCACCAGCGTGATCAGTAGCACCGTGGTCCATGCCGCCCCCGACTGGCGGGACTGAAGGCTTTTGGCCATGCTGTTTCCTCCCGGTCGACTACTCGATCACCACGGAATCTCGATGTTAGCGGGGGGTGCCCGGTGGCTCAGCGATGACAGGCGGTCGTTGTCACAGACCCCGCGCCGGTCCTACGCTGCCTACATCAATTACGTTCGACAGTCAGGGGATGACGATGAAGCTACGTTGGGGTGCCGCCACGATAGGCGCGATCGCGTTGATGCTCAGCACGGCCGGCGCTTCGTCAGCAGGAACTCACTCGGTGAGCATCATCAACTGCACCTACACCGGCTATGGCTACAGCACTCAGACCACGGCCACACGTAGCGGCAGCGGCTGCGAAAGCACCAACGCCCGCATCAAGAGGGTGGTGAATGGATCCATTCTCACCTACGACGGGGTCCCCGGCTCAAGCTCCGTGGTCTCGGCCAGCAACGGCTACCTCTACAACAACTACCACTACGCGCGCACGTGGTACGCCTGCACCTAATCCGGCCAACCCTATTTGGCTGCCTGCTCCCCGTCGTGTTTATTGCGGCCGCGTCGGGTTGCTCCTCGAGTGCTGAGACTCCCAAAAATCCTGGACCCTACGCTCAAGAGATCCGTGACGCGCAGGCGAGTGCCACGAGCGACTTCGAGAAAGACGTCCTCACCGACGGGGTGGTGTCTAGGTCTGAGTACGAGGAGGCGGTCAAGCGTCAGGTCGCGTGCATGAACGCCCGTGGCTTTGACACCACGGCTGAGCTGCAGGCGTCGACGGGCTTCTATCAGTTCCGCACAACCGAGCAGGACGACCCCGCCACCGAGATCGTCGAAGGCGAGGACTCGGGTGCGCCCATGATTTCCTGCCAAGCCGGTAACACACAGCTCGTGGCGGCCTTGTACACCGAGATGATGCGAAACCCCGCCAAGATCGACGAGTCTGAGCTGCTGCGTGCGTGCCTCGTCCGGCGCGGGCTGATCGATAAGACGATGACCGCAGAGCAGGTTCGCGAGAACGAGTCGAAGACGTGGGAGGGAACGTCGATGAACACCGAGGACCCAGGGTTCTTT
>JBDTBX010000155.1:0-4710 GCA_039923915.1 Nostocoides sp.
GAGCTGGTCGGCGAGCGCGATGGCGTCCAGCCCGGACAGGCACACCTTGTTGACGGTCAGCGCGGGGACCGAGAGCGGGATGCCGGCCTTGGCTGCGGCCTGTCGGGCAGGGATCTGGCCCTCGCCGGCGGTGAGCACCTGGCCCATGATCACGTAGTCGACATCGGTCGCAGCCACGCCGGCCTTCTCCAGAGCCCCCTTGATCGCGAAGCCACCCAGGTCGGAGCCGCTGAACCCCTTGAGGGAGCCGCTCATCCGCCCCATCGGGGTGCGCGCGCCGGCGACGATCACTGTGGGATCGGTAGTCATGCGGAGCCTCCAACATCGGTGTTCGGGAACGGATCCGACTCTACTTCGGTCGACCGGATGCCGGGTCGGCTGCCGGCCGTGTGCCTCGCCACACCCGTGGCCGGGCGCCGGACGCACGGCATACGGTCGGTCCATGAGCACGCCGTCGACCACCGACCTCTTCACGGCGATCGACCACGTGGGGGTCGCGGTGAGCGACCTCGACACGGCCATCGCGTTCTACGAGACCACCTACGGCATGCGCCTCATCCACGAAGAGGTCAACGAGGAGCAGGGCGTCCGCGAGGCGATGATGGCCGTCGGCGGCAGCGGGTCGTGCATCCAACTCCTCGCGCCCTTGTCCCCCGCCTCGACGATCGCCACCTTCCTCGACCGCAGCGGCCCGGGCATCCAGCAGCTCGCCTACCGGGTCGCCGACCTCGACGCCGTGTGCCGGACCCTCCGCGAGCGCGGCCTGCGCCTGCTCTACGACGCCCCGAGGCGCGGCACCAGCGACAGTCGGGTCAACTTCATCCACCCGAAGGACGCGGGCGGCATCCTCGTCGAGCTGGTCGAACCCGCCGCGGCCGTCGCGCACTGAACAGCCAGAACGCGGCGGTGGCAGCGGTCACCCGACGAGCCCATGCCGAGCAGCAGGTCGTGGACGACGACCGCGCCGGCCCGAGCACTGTTACGGGTGGTGGTGCGCACGACCTGGTCGTCAGGCGCGCAGCGGTGCGCTGCGGAACTCCTCGAGTCCCTGCACCGGATCCACGCCGGCGACGAACCCGAGCTCGGCCGCGGCCAACGTCGGTGAGGCCACGACATGGCGTACGTCGCCGATCCTGAACTCGCCGGTGACGACCGGCTCGCGACCCTGCCCGAGAATTCGGGCGACTTCGCCGATGCTCACCGGACGTCCGGAGCACACGTTGTATGCCGCGTACCCGGGTCCGTCGGCGCCGACTTGCTCGACGGCCAGGACGTTGGCGCGAGCAACGTCGCTCACGTGGACGAAGTCGCGCATCTGGGCGCCGTCCTCGAAGACGCGAGGGGCCTGGCCCCGCTCGAGCGAGGACCGGAAGATGGCGGCGACACCGGAGTACGGAGTGTCGCGAGGCATCCCCGGCCCATAGACGTTGTGGTAGCGCAGGGCGATGCACGCCCCGGGAGCCTGACGCGTCCAGGCCCGGGCGTACTGCTCCTGGGCCAGCTTGCTCACCGCATAGCTGCTGCGCGGATCCATCGGCGCGTCCTCGGGCACGAGGGCCCAGGCGAGGGGCGCATCGCACACGTCGCAGGTCACGTCGAAGCGCCCCACGCGCAGCGCGGTCTCCGAGCGTGGTCCGGGGCGGCGTGGCCCATGCGTCGGGCACGCATAACGGCCCTCCCCGTAGACGACCATCGAGGACGCGAGCACGAGGCGCTCCACACCGGCCGCCGCCACCGCGGCCAACAGGGCAGCGGTTCCGAGGTCGTTGTGCGCGGCATACAGAGGCAGGTCGGCGACCGTGACTCCGGCGCCGACCATGGCCGCCTGGTGACACACCACGTCGACCCCGCTGAGCAGGCCGGTCCAGCTGACGGCATCACGGACGTCAGCACGTACCGTCCCGGCCGGCAGCTCCGAACTGGCGCCGTGGGCCTGCGGCAGGAGGGCATCCACCCCGACCACCTCGTGACCTCGGGCGGCCAGCTGCTGGACGATGGCGCCGCCGATGAAGCCGGCGGAGCCCGTCACAAGGACCCTCACGGGTGGCGGTCCAGCTCGTAGGCCGTGAGGACGACGAGCGCGTCGGTCCACGCCAACGGGGCCGGCCCGGCCGGCTGTCCGTTGGCGAGCACCTTCTCCGGGAGGGCGCCCCACGGAGTGCGGTGAGCAGCGAGCCAGTCCATCCAGCGACGGGCGATGACGGGCCGCCCGCTGGCGGCGGCGGCGTAGGCGACGAGGGCGGTTTCCGGTGTCCATGACTCGCCGTGGTTGAACCAACCGGTGCCCGGGGCCAGACCTCCGGCGGAGCGCACCGCCCCCTGCTGGTAGTCGAGCCACGCGGAGGCGATCCGACCGACGGCCGGCCCGACGGCCAACTCGCCGTCGGTGACGAACGGCGGCATCAGCATCGACAAGGCTGCGTCGCGGCCGCCTGAGTCGCCGAACCGCTGGAACGACGGTCCGAACGCACCTGCCACCACCGTCCCCAACCGCCCTGCGGCAGCACGTGATTGGGCGGCACGACGGTCATCCCCGAGCTTCGTGTAGAGCCGGGCCGCCGACTGGAGGCCGGCAACGAGGGGCGCCACCTCGCCCAGCGAGACCCGGCTTGCCGGCATCTCCCAGTAGTCCGGGGTGGGCGGGGGCAGCCAGCGGCCGTTGCCGGTCCAGGACAGGATCCGGGCCAGGCTGCGGTCAGCGAGCGTGCGCACGTCGACGGGCAGGCTGACCCGGTCGACCTGCTCCCACTCGCGATCACCGTCGGGCCCGGTCGGGCGGGATGGGTCGGTTGGGTCAGTCGAACCCTGCACGAGCTGGTCGACCGCCCATAGCACCCACCCGGGCCCGTCGGCCTGTGCCGGCCGACCGTCCGGCGGTCCACCCCCGTCGAGGCGGTAGCGCGCGGCGAGCGTGCCCTCGGGGGCCGGCTGACCTGCCAGGAAGGAAAGCATGGCAACCGCGTCGTCGTGGTGACCGGCCCGGTCCAGCGCGACCGCGACGAACGCGGTGTCGCGTGGCCAGTCGTGGTTCCACGTGGCTCCCGCCCCGGCCGGCATCGCGCCTCCCGGAAGGGACAACCGGCGCAGGTCGAGCAGCGCGGCTTGGACCATCGGCTCGTATGCCGTACCCGCGCCCGGCACCGAACCGCCCCGGACCCAGGCAAGGTTCTGGGCGTTCGTCCGCCCCGCTGCGGCGTCCCGGGCGACGTACCAGTCCGGCTGGGTGTGCAGCACCGGTGTGCCGGTCGCCCGCCCCGGCATGGCCACCCACGGCCCGGCGACCTGGACCGCCAGGGCGGCGCACAGTCCGGCCACGACAGTGGCCACGCCACCTCGCACAGACACCATGTCCACCCCTAGAACCGATCCCGACGCCCGCATCCTGTCATGCACTGACGCGAAGACGGAGGGAACTCCCAGACAGGGTACAGATCGGTCGCCTACCATCCCGGGCGTGGGGATGAACCGAAGGACGGCCCTGGTGGGGCTGGGTGGGGCGATGCTCGGGGCGTCGGCCACCGGGATCGGCATCCGGGCGGCGAGCGCCGAGGGCGAACCGGGGCCGCACACGCCGCTGCCGTTCTACGGCGGATTCGCCTCCGCCATCCGGCCCGACCTGGGACGTCCTACGGCGGCCGGTGCCAGCATCGTCTGGCGGGCCGACCGGAGCGACCGGACCGTGGCCCTCACCTTCGACGACGGACCCCGACCGGACTGGACTCCGCGCGTGCTCGACGCACTGGCCGCCGAGGACGTCCCGGCCACCTTCTTCGTCAAGGGAGTCAACGTCCGCGACCACGGCCCACTCCACGCGAACTCGATCGGCCGACACGAGATCGGCAACCACACGTGGGACCACCCCGATCTGGCCCGACTCGACCTCAAGGCGTGCACCGAGCAACTGGCCCGGACCACCGCCGCCATCCACGCGGCATACGGGATCGTCCCGGCCCTGTTCCGCCCGCCCTACGGCCACGCTGGCGGGTCGGCCATCCTCGCCGCGGCGCAGGCCGGACTCACCACCGTCTTCTGGAGCGCCCAGTTCCGCGAGAACCTTTACGTCCAGCGGCCCGAGGGGATCATCGGCGGCGTCGCCGGCCAGGTCCACCCGGGGGCCATCGTGCTCGGCCACGACACGGGTCCCCGGGTGCGGCTCGTCGCCATCGACAACCTGCGCGGCATCATCGGCCGGCTCAAGGACATGGGCTACACCTTCCACACCGTCTCCGAGCTGTTGGCCGGCGCCCGCACGCCCGCCACCCGCTGAGGCCGACCGATGTCGTCGACGAGAGCGCGGTTCCGGCCGACACCGGCGAGCTTCAGCCTGCTCGTCGTCGTCGCGGCCGCCGCGGTGGCGATGGCGTGGGACCTCGACGCCCTCGGCTGGGGCAACCAGTACTACGCGGCCGTCGCCCAGTCCGGGGCCCACAGTGAGTGGGGCTTCTTCAACGCCACCCCGGACCTGGCCGCGGTCACGGGGACGGACAAGCCACCCCTCGCGTTCTGGCCGATGTCGATCGCGGTCTGGCTGGTCGGGCTGCACGGCTGGGCCGTGGCCCTGCCCCAGGTCGTCGAGTCGGTCGCGACCGTCGCGCTGCTGGCCCTGCTCGTACGGCGCGTCTCGGGCACTGTGGGCGCGGCGGTCGCCGCGGCTGCTCTGGCGTCGACGCCGATCTTCTTCGTGCTGGCCCGCTTCGACGACCCCGACAC
>JBDTBX010000156.1:0-3958 GCA_039923915.1 Nostocoides sp.
ACATGGGCTACGCCGCGTCGATCGTCAACCTCGGTGTCAAGACCGGCTGGGACCTGAAGAAGATCGTGCTCAACCTGCTCACCGGCTTCGTGCCGGTGCTGCCCTGGGTCGCCGAGCACCGCAACACTCAGCGCACCGAGGCGCTCCTGCAGCGGGCCTACCTCGCCGGTGACGGCACCGGTGACGTCAACGGTCGTGTGAACCCGGGGGTCGACGCTGAGGCTGACGCGGGGGCGTGAGTGCGCTCAGCGGCACACGAGCGTGTCGGCCTGGGCCGATAGGCTGCCCGCGTGAGCGAAGTGCATGACCTCCAGGCCCGCCCCGTCCTCGTCGTCGACTTCGGCGCCCAGTACGCCCAACTCATCGCCCGACGGGTCCGCGAGGCCAACGTCTACAGCGAGGTCGTCCCGCACTCGATGCCGGCTGCCGAGATGCTCACGAAGGAGCCCGCCGCCATCATCCTGTCCGGCGGACCCTCCTCGGTGTATGCCGAGGGGGCGCCATCGCTCGACCCTTCCCTCCTGCACGCCGGGATCCCAGTGTTCGGTATGTGTTACGGGTTCCAGGCGATGGCCCAAGCCCTCGGCGGTGAGGTCGCCCAGACCGGACTGTCGGAGTTCGGCGCCACGCCCGCCGTCGTGTCCGACGTCGAGTCGACCCTGTTCAACGGCCAGCCGACCGATCAGTCAGTCTGGATGAGCCACGGCGACTCGGTCTCCGTCGCTCCGGAGGGCCTGCGGGTCACGGCCTCGACGGCAGGGGCCGGGATTGCGGCCTTCGAGGACGACGACCGCCGCCTCTACGGCGTCCAGTGGCACCCGGAGGTCATGCACTCGACGTTCGGGCAGCGGGTCCTGGAGAACTTCCTCTGGAAGGGCGCCCGGATCGCGCCCGACTGGACCGCAGCCAACGTCGTCGAGTCGCTCGTCGAAGAGGTGCGCACCACCGTCGGCACGGACCGGGTGATCTGCGGCCTGTCCGGCGGCGTCGACTCCTCGGTGGCCGCTGCGCTGGTCCAGCGCGCCGTCGGAGACCAGCTGACCTGCGTCTTCGTCGACCACGGACTGCTCCGGTCGGGGGAGGCCGAGCAGGTCGAGCAGGACTTCGTCGCCGCGACCGGTGTCGACCTCGTCGTCGTCGATGCCCGCGAGCGGTTCCTCACCGCGCTCGCCGGGCTCACCGACCCCGAGCAGAAGCGCAAGGCGATCGGGCGGGAGTTCATCCGGGTCTTCGAGCAGGCCGCGCGCGACATCGTCGGCACCCACTCAGGCACGAACGACCACCCGGTCAAGTGGCTCGTCCAGGGCACGCTCTATCCCGACGTCGTCGAGTCCGGGGGCGGCTCCGGAACCGCAAACATCAAGTCGCACCACAACGTCGGCGGCTTGCCCGACGACCTGCAGTTCACGCTCGTCGAGCCGCTCCGGTCGCTGTTCAAGGACGAGGTGCGCCAGGTCGGGCTCGAGCTCGAGGTGCCGGAGGTGATCGTCTGGCGCCAGCCGTTCCCCGGGCCCGGCCTCGGCATCCGGATCATCGGCGAGGTGACCGCCGAGCGGCTCGACATCCTGCGGGCAGCCGACGCGATCGCCCGCGAGGAACTCACCGCCGCCGGGCTGGACCGCGACATCTGGCAGTGCCCGGTGGTGCTCCTTGCCGACGTCCGCTCGGTCGGTGTGCAGGGTGACGGACGCACCTACGGACATCCGGTCGTCCTGCGCCCGGTCTCCTCCGAGGACGCCATGACGGCTGACTGGACCCGCGTCCCCTATGACGTGCTTGCGAAGATCTCCACCCGGATCACCAACGAGGTCCGCCAGGTCAACCGGGTCGTCCTCGACGTCACGAGCAAGCCGCCGGGCACCATCGAGTGGGAGTGAGCGCCCCCATCCGCGCCCTCACGACCTGAACCGCTCCCTCATCCGCATCACGACGGGCGGCCGCCCTTGCATCACGGGTATTCCGGCACGCCGACCCGGGGACGATGCGCTGCGGTCGCTCGTTGCGCAGAATGGGACGTAGGGCGGGTGCGGTCCGGTCTGCCTTCCGCCAAGAACGTGCGGTTTTGTCGATTGAGGAGGCAGCATGGCGACGCTCCTGACGATGTTCGTGGCGATGACCGGTGGCGGCTTCGTCGGGTGGGGGTGGGCTCGCTATCTGCGTGGCCGCTTCCGTGTGAAGGACTGTGCCGCCGGCATCTCGGCGCGCCGGTCGGGCGTCGTGATGGCGGTCGGCGGCGGACTGCTGCTCCTGCTTCCGGAGGTGCCGTCGCACCTGCTGTTGGCGGTGACACCGTCGACCGGCGTCGAGGGGGCCTTCGGGGCGTTGGCGGCCTGGGTCTGGCGGTTGTCCGTGCTGGCCGTCCTGACCGTCGTCTACGGGTCGATGGCACTCCTGCGCGAGCGGGTGACCCAACCGATCCGGGAGGCGGCCGAGCGCGGGGTCGCTGCGGTGGTGTGTTTGCTGCCGGTCGGGGGCGCCCGGGGTGCCGGATCCGCGCGACGGATGCGCCGTATGCCGCAGCTCGCCGGCTTCCCGCGGGACCTGGGTTCGCTGGTCGCGCACGACCAGATGTTGACCCGTCGGCTCCTGGACTACGAACGCAATCTCGACCTCGGGGCCAACCTGCCGGCGATGCGCGACCACTCTGTTCCCGCGACGGCGGCCGCGTGGCAGGCGATGATGGGCTGCGACGCCCTGCGCCCGACCGTCACTCCCGGGTCGGGCGTTGGGGTCGGCGACGTGCTGAGGACCGACTACGGGCGAGCAGTCGCGGACTTCGGCGTTGCCCTGGCAGCGGCCGAGGACAACGCCCGGCGGCTGGCGACCGGCAGCCTGTCGACAGGGGAGGTTGCCGCCCTCGCCGAGGCGGAGCGGTTGCTCGCCTTCGTGCAGTCCAGCCACACGACACCGGCTGAGCGAGCCGCGGCCTACGACGCCCTGGCCCAGCAACTCGGCCGCGCCCGGCCCGACGGTCACCGTGGAACTGACCCGGGCGAGCGGTCGCACCCGTGGCTGGACGTGAACGAGCGCGTGCTCGGCTAGACCGTCACGTCGGGCTCGTCGGCGTGGACGCGGTCGAGCGTGGTCCGGCCGCGCTCCCGGCGGCGGAGCGCCTGCTCTGCGAACACCACCCCAGCCACCATCCCCAGACACAGGGCAATGACCTGAACCGCGTCGGCCGAGCTCCACCACGGCCGTGAGGACCCCACAGCCGTGGCCAGGCCGCTCACCGCTGCGCTGCCCAGGAAGAACAGCGAGAGCGACGAGAGCCGGTCGACCGGATCGACCCGTTGGGTGAGCTGCCAGACCGCCCCGGCGGTCAGTCCGAACGCGCTCGCGAAGAGGAGCGCGGCACCACCGTGGAGGTGGCTCCGGACACCGACCTGGATGATCACGAAGAGCACGGCCCACGCGTAGAACTGCCCCATCTTCCCCATGGCGACACTGTGACACACGGGTTCGGGGCGGCGGAAGGGTTCGCCTAGATGATTGATTCCAAGGGTTCAGTGGTCGTAGGCGGTCAGGGAACGTAGGACGGGTTGGCCGGTTTTGTCGTTGTGCCAGATGGCTGCCGTCATCGCCAGGAGTCGTTGCAGGACGCGGACGATGACACCGGTGGGGGTCCGGCCGCCGTGGCGTTCGAGGCTGAGTTGGCCCTTGAGGGTATCGAACACCGATTCCACGGTTTGGCGTAGTGGTTTGAGCAGGTGGGCTCCGGGGCGCGGCTTCTCCCCGGAGCGGGCCTTGCGTAGCAGGGTGAATCCGTTTGCGGCCAGGGCGGATTCGAACTCCTTGCCGTAGTAGTTCTTGTCCGCGATGATGGTCCGCCCACCGCCGGTCAACGCCGGGGTCGTCCCGATCAGGTCGGCCAGCACGGCCCGCTCGTCGGCTTTGGCCCCGGTCAGGGCGTAGGCGATCGGCAGCCCGTGCAGGGTGCACACCAGGTGCAGCCGCAACC
>JBDTBX010000157.1:0-2583 GCA_039923915.1 Nostocoides sp.
GATGTCGCCGGCCACCTCGACCCGGCGGACCGCGGCCACGCCGGCGGCGACGGCCTCAGGACCGGCAACGGCCGTGACGCCGGCTCCCGCGAGATCACGGGGGTCGAAACCGTCGGCGTGTCGGCGGAGGACGGCGATCTCGTCGTCGCGGGGCGGGAGCGGTAGGACGACCTTGAGGAGGAACCGGTCGAGCTGGGCCTCCGGGAGTGGGTAGGTGCCTTCGTACTCCACAGGGTTCTGGGTCGCCGCCACCATGAACGGGCGGGGCAGCGGCCGCGATCGGCCGTCGACGCTGACCTGGCGCTCCTCCATGGCCTCCAGCAAGGCGGCCTGGGTCTTCGGGGGCGTGCGGTTGATCTCGTCGGCGAGGAGCAGGTTGGTGAACACCGGGCCCTCGCGGAAGGTGAAGTCGCTCGTGCGGGAGTCGAAGACGAGAGATCCGGTGAGGTCGCCCGGCATCAGGTCGGGGGTGAACTGGACCCGCTTGGTCTGGACGGCCAGGGCCGCCGCGAGGCTGCGCACCAAAAGCGTCTTGGCGACGCCCGGGACGCCCTCGAGGAGCACGTGACCGCCGGCGACGAGCCCGATGAGCACGCTGGTCACGGCGGCGTCCTGCCCGACGACGGCCTTGCCGACCTCGGCGCGGACGGCCAGCAGCGCCCGGAGCGCATCGGGTGCCGAAGCGGTGGCCGAGCCGAACCGGCTCGGTGCGGCGCTGGGCTGCGGGCGCTCGGGTGTCGTCGTCATGGGGTGTGTACCTGTTCTTCGAGGTCGGACAGCTGCTGGGCGAGGTCGAGCAGGGAGCGGTCGTCCTGGCCCACCGGGATGTGCAGGAGGGCGTTGACCTCGTGCGTTGGGCGGCCGGTCGCGCGGGAGATCGCCTCGGTGAGGGTCGCGGGCGACGAGCTCGGCCGGATGCCGAACCGGTGGGCGAGGCGGGCTGTCGTCCCGGCCCGGAGCAGGGCCGCGGTGCGGTCGCGGTCGCCCGCCCGACGGTAGAGCCGACCGAGGTTCTCGGTCGTCTCGACGGCGCGCACGACGACCGGGAGCGGCTCGGGAACGACCCGACCGAGGCGGCGGCCGCGCACGAGGGCGAGCAGCACGACGGCCGACCCGAGCACCCAGACGAGGGGCCGGAACCAGGGCGGGAACAGGATCCCGCCCGGCTTGGCGGCGACGGCGTCGGCGAGGTCGCCCGCGCCCGGGACGTACCAGAGCAGGTGGGGCGAGGCACCGAGCGCCCGGATCGCCAGGGCCGCGAAGTCGTCGCTGGCCACCCGTTCGTTGGACAGGAAGTCGTCGTAGCCGACGAGCACGGTCTCGCGGCCGGCGGCGTCGGTGCTCGTCAGCAGCGGCGCCGCTCCCTTGGGCGCGAGCTCGGTGAAGCAGGCCGTCCACGACGACCCGTTCGTCGGTCGATAGGCGTGCACGCCTCGCTGGACGGCCACGTCGGACCGGACGACGTCGGTGGTGCAGTCGGCTCTGACCGGGGTGGTCGACCAGTAGACGGTGGCCGAGGCCCGGATCCCCATGGCGGTCAGGGTGGCGCTGCTCGGAGCGACGAGCACCGTCCGGTGGGCGAATCGGGCGTGGTCGATGGCCCGCCGGGCGTTGTCGGGTGACAGCCCGTCAGGGTTGACGATGACCACCGTGCTGGAACCGTCGACCGTCGCGCCGGTGAATGACCCGATCGATCGGCGGATGTCGATGTCGACGCCGTGCGCGCGCAGCACCTCGGCCACGGCCCGGGCACCTGCGCGCTTGGGGTTCTCGGGGTCGAGGGCGCCCTTGGCCGCGGGGTGGATGAGAACGGCCGCGCCGAGCAGGCCGACGCCGACAGCCAGGACGAGCAGCCACCGCAGGCCGGCCCGCAGGCGCCGGGTGGCGCCGTCGTCGACGGCCGGCAGCGCCGCACTGGTCTCGGTCGCGGTCATCCCCGGCGTCGTCACCAGCTGCCTCCGACGCTTGCCGCAACGGTCTCGGGGAAGACCGGGCGTGCGGTCGCGACCGCCGCGTCGGTGGCCACCACCTGGCGGGCTGCGGCCTCGTCGGCTGGGAGGTGGCCATAGCGGACGGCGTCGAAGTGGTGCGCAGCGAGGCGCAGGTCGCCGACCTGGGCGGGAAAATGCGGGGCCAGTGCCCCCACGAGCTCGTAGGCCGTGCGGCCGGGTGACTCCTCGAGGACCGCCCGCTCGACGACCCCTGCTGCGACGGCGCGCATGCCCGCCATGACGGCGTCGCCCCAGCGGGCCTCGGCGAGGGCCTCGGTGGCGGCCGAGCGCAGCTGACCGGCCGACCGGCGGTCGTCGCCGAGCACGCCGTCGCCCCCGCCGCGGCGGGCACCGCGCCGACGGGGGTCCCGTCGCACGGTCCGCACCACGATGGCCACGATGACGACGGCGACCCCCAGCGCCGTGGCATACAGCACCCAGGACGGCACGCCGAGCGTCGTCCCACCGCCCTCACCGGCATGGAACCGGTCGCGGAGCCAGGCGAGGAACCGCGCGAGCAGGCTGGGCTGGTCCCGGTAGATCGCGTTGCGCAGCTCCTCGACGACCCACCGGTGCGCCTCAGCGGGCGAGG
>JBDTBX010000158.1:0-11905 GCA_039923915.1 Nostocoides sp.
CGAAGGGGGAGTTGGTGCGCCGAGTCCTGGCCGGGCTGGCCGTGCTCGTTGCGGTTGCCCTCGCGTATGCCGTCGGCGACGTGTACGACGTGGTTCCCGGGATCCTCACGCGTGACCGCCCGATCGTCATCCCGACGGCCACATCCACCTCGGGGGCACACGCGGTGGCGTTCCCGGCACCCGATGCCATGATTCTTCCGCTCGCCCCGGCCGGCACCACCAGCCCGGTCCCGACCACCGCCGGACTGACCGCACTCCTGCGGCACGCGCTCGCCGAGCCCGCCCTCGGTGCGTCCGTCGGCGTGGAGATCCGCGATGCTCTGACCGGCGACACCCTCTACACCCACCAGGCCCAGACCCCTCGGCTCGCCGCCTCGACCCAGAAGATGCTGGCGGCCGCCGCGATCACCTCGACGACGGACCTGTCGAGAACCATGACGACCCGTGTGGTCGGGGAGGGGCTGGGTCAGATCGCGCTCGTCGCGGGCGGCGACACGATGCTGGCCAGAGGAGCCGGCGACCCCTTCACCGCGCCCGGCCGGGCCGGGCTCGGTGACCTGGCGGCCCAGGTCGCCGGCGCGCTCAGGGCGGCCGGGGAGACCAAGGTCTCGCTGCGGTTGGACCTCTCCTATGCCGCCGGCCCGGCCTACGCCCCGGCCTGGCAGATGGCCGACGTCCACGCCGGCGCCACCCAGGGCGTCTTCATGATCGGCCTCGCCGACGAACGCCCCGAGATCGGCCACGCGTCGCCCCCGGATCCGCCCTCGTCGGTGGCCAAGGCTTTCGTCAAGGATCTCGCCGGGTCCGGGATCACGGCCACGCTGACCCCCCGCAAGACCTGGGCCACCGCCGCGCCCGCCGCGGCTCCGGAGTTCGGCTCGGTCAGCTCGGCCCCCGTCGGCGAGGTGCTCTCGACCGCGCTCGACGACAGCGACAACGCCCTCACCGAGAACCTCACCCGGCAGGCCGCCGTGGGCAAGGGCGGGCCGGCCACCTTTGCCGGCGCCACGGCATACCAGACGACCGCGTTGAAGGCCCTTGCCGTCGACCTGGCCGGTGTCTCGCTCTCCGACGCCAGTGGCCTGTCGCGGACCCAGCACGTCAGTGTCCGGGCCATCGCCGACGTCATGGCACTGGCGACGACCGGGCGCCTGCCGGGGCTGCAGCAGATCGTCGCCGAACTGCCGGTCGCGGGGCTGACCGGGACGCTCCACGACCGGTTCGAGGGAACCGGGGCGCGCCAGGTGGCCGGCATACCGCGGTCCAAGACCGGAACCCTCATCGGTTCGTCAGGGATGGCCGGAACGACCGTCGACACCGACGGCCGCCTGCTGTCCTACGTGATGGTGGCCGACCACGTGCCGGCCAGCCAGGGAACGCTGGCCGCCCGGGCGGCGTTGGACCGTCTCGTGGCGGGCCTCACGGCGTGTGGGTGCCGGTCCTAGGAATGGCAGACATGGAGATGCAACGATGAGCGCCGAGCCGACACCCGCTGAGCAGACGGGAACTCCTTCGCTCGTCGACTGGGATTTCGCCAAGGCGACCGGTCGCCGGCTCGTCGCCGCCGGACCGACCGTGTCACGAGCCCAGGCCGCCGACGAGGTCGCTGCCATCCGGGCCGCCGCAGCGGCCGCTCATGGACCGGTCGCAGAGACCTCGCGGTTGCAGACCCCCGACGGCGCGCCGTCCGCGGTCGTCGTCGACCGCCCGGCCTGGATCGCCGCAAACGTCGACTCGCTGGCCTCGCTCATGGACCCGGTGTTCGCGGCCGTCCTCGCCAAGGCCGCCGCCCGCAAGGGCACACCACCGGCGGCCATCGGTGCGATTGGCGGCAAGGTGGCCGGCGCCGAGGCCGGGTCACTGCTCGCCTTCATGGCGAGCAAGGTCCTCGGCCAGTACGACCTGGCCCCGGCCGGCACGCCGCAACTCATGCTCGTCGCACCGAACCTCGTCCAGGCCCAGCGCGACCTCGACGTCGACGCCGACGACTTCCGGTCGTGGGTGTGCATGCACGAGGAGACCCACCGCGTGCAGTTCACCGCGACGCCCTGGCTGCGCGACCACATGGTGAGGACGACGCGGGACCTGGCCACCGACCTGGCGCCCGACCCCGCCAAGCTCGCCGAGACGGCCGGTCAGCTCATCCAGCGTCTGCCCGAGGTCTTCGGCTCCGGTGGCGGCGGCATAGCCGACCTCTTCACGACGCCCGAGCAGCGCGCCCAGGTGGCCCAGGTGACGGCGATCATGTCGCTCCTCGAGGGTCACGCCGACGTCGTCATGGACGAGGTCGGCCCGTCAGTCATCCCCACGGTGGCCACCATCAGGGCCCGGTTCACCGAGCGGCGCAAGGGCGCCGGGGCGGTCGACCGGATGCTGCGGCGGCTGCTCGGCCTCGAGGCGAAGATGCGCCAGTACCGTGACGGCGCCGTCTTCGTCCGCGCCGTCATCGACCAGGTCGGCTGGGACGACTTCAATGCGATCTGGACCTCACCGGAGACCCTGCCCACCCCGCAGGAGATCGAGGCGCCCGTTACCTGGGTCGCCCGCGTCCACGGCTAGCGACACACTGGCCCGTATGCCCGGACCCTCGCCTGCCGTTGCGGCGATCCGGTATGCCGTCCGCTCGGCTCTGCTCGACCTCGCACCCGGCTCGTTGGTCCTCGTCGCGTGCAGCGGAGGTGCGGACTCGCTGGCGCTGGCGGCCGCCGCCGTCGTCGAGGCGGGTGCCGTGGGCCTCCGGGCGGGTGCCGTGGTCGTCGACCACGGGCTGCAACCGGGCTCGCACGAGGTCGCTGCCCGCGCGGTCGCCGGTTGTCATGCGTTGGGCCTGGACCAGGTCGAGGTGGTGACCGTCGCCGTGGTGCCCACCGTCGAGGGCCTCGAGGCAGCGGCCCGCACAGCCCGGCATACGGCCCTCGCGTCCGCCGCCGACCGACTCGGAGCCTCGGTCGTCCTGCTCGGTCACACCCTCGACGACCAGGCCGAGCAGGTCCTGCTCGGACTGGCCCGCGGGTCGGGCGCCCGCTCCCTCGCCGGTATGCCGGCCACCCGCGGACCGTTCGTCCGGCCGCTGCTCGGGATCACCAGGTTGCAGACCCGCCAGGCCTGCCGCGACGAGGACCTCCAGTGGTGGGACGACCCGATGAACGAGGACCCCGCCTACGCCAGGGTGCGAGCCCGCAGTGCGGTCGCCGACCTCGAGCGTGATCTCGGCCCCGGCATCGCCGCCGCGCTCGCCCGCACCGCGGGTCAGCTCCGTGCCGACGCCGACCACCTCGACGGGCTCGCGGACGCAGCGACGGCCGACCTCGGGAGCGGGCCGTGGAGCGTCGAACCGGTTGCCGCCCTCGCTCCGGCGGTCAGGTCCCGCGTCTGGCGCCGGCTGCTCATCGGCGCCGGTGCGCCACCGGGTCAGGTGAGCTCCCGGCATACCGAGGCGTGCGACCGGCTCCTCACCCACTGGCACGGCCAGGGCCCACTGCACGCCCCCGGACCCCTGATCGTCGCCCGCCGGGACGGTCGGATCACCATCACCCCCCGACCTCCGGTTGAATAGGACGACCACCACCGACGACGGGGAGTACTGCCGTGGATGCCAGTCACATGGGCGCCGACCTGGAGCACGTGCTCCTCACCGAAGATCAGATCCAGACCCGGCTCGGCGAGCTGGCCGGTGAGATCGCCGAGACGTACACGGGCCAGGACCTACTCCTCGTGGGCGTCCTCAAGGGCGCGATCATGGTGATGGCCGACCTCATGCGGGCGCTGCCGATCACCGCGCCGGTCGACTGGATGGCGGTCTCGTCCTACGGCTCGGGCACCAAGTCCTCCGGCGTCGTGCGGATCCTCAAGGACCTCGACACCGACATCACCGACAAGCACGTCCTCATCGTCGAGGACATCGTCGACTCCGGCCTGACCCTGTCGTGGATCAGGGCGAACCTGGAGTCCCGCAGCCCCGAGTCGGTGCAGATCTGCACCCTGCTGCGCAAGCCCGACGCCGCCAAGGTCGAGATCGACATCAAATGGGTCGGCTTCGACATTCCCAGCGAGTTCGTCGTCGGCTACGGCCTGGACTACGCCGAGGCCTACCGCGGGCTCCGGGTCGTGGGCACGCTCGCCCCGCACGTCTACAGCTGACCCGGCCGATTCGCCGTATGCTGCCCGCTTGGCCGGAACACCGGAGCGGGGCCCGTCGTTGGTCCGACGGAGTGCATCATGTGCCGCCGCCCGGCGGTAGCGTGGTGGCCCAACGCCCCGCGGTCGCTCGACCGCGTGGCTCACTGATCGAGCAGGAGGATCGGGGCTCCGCCCCGTGGGTTCATGGACATGTCGCGTCTCCGCCGAACGTGGATCTTCTGGGTCCTGGGGTTGGCTGCCATCTCGATGCTGCTGTACTCCTTCACGGGCGGCAGCAGCTACTCCCGCATCGACACCTCGGCCGCGCAGACGCTGATCAGCCAGGGCAAGGTGCAGCGCGCCGAGATGACGAGCGACAACGTCCTCAACCTCGACCTCAAGAGCGGGCAGACCTACACCAACGCTGACGGCACGGTCAAGAACGCCTCCAAGGTGCGCACCGAGTACGTCAACGCCCAGTCTCCCGGCCTGATCGCCGCGATCACCAAGGCGGCTCCCGCCGGTGGGTTCGACCAGACCATCACCCGGACCAGCCCGTTCCTTTCGATCCTCGGCAGCTTCATCCCCTTCCTCATCATCGTCGGCCTCTTCTGGTTCATGATGAGCCAGGCCCAGGGCGGGGGGTCGCGGGTCATGCAGTTCGGCAAGTCGCGCGCCAAGCTCGTGAACAAGGACACCCCCAAGGTGACCTTCGCCGACGTCGCCGGCGCCGACGAGGCCGTCGAGGAGCTCAAGGAGATCCGCGACTTCCTCTCCGAGCCTGCCAAGTTCCTCGCTGTCGGAGCCAAGATCCCCAAGGGCGTCCTGCTCTACGGCAGCCCCGGGACCGGCAAGACCCTGCTCGCCCGCGCCGTCGCCGGTGAGGCGGGGGTTCCGTTCTACTCGATCTCCGGCTCGGACTTCGTCGAGATGTTCGTCGGCGTCGGCGCGTCCCGGGTCCGTGACCTCTTCGAGCAGGCCAAAGCCAACGCCCCGGCCATCATCTTCGTCGACGAGATCGATGCCGTCGGCCGGCACCGTGGCGCCGGCCTCGGCGGCGGCCACGACGAGCGCGAGCAGACCCTCAACCAGCTGCTCGTCGAGATGGACGGCTTCGACGTCAAGACCAACGTCATCCTCATCGCGGCGACCAACCGGCCCGACATCCTCGACCCTGCCCTCCTGCGCCCCGGCCGATTC
This sequence comes from Nostocoides sp., assembly GCA_039923915.1. Lineage (GTDB taxonomy): Bacteria > Actinomycetota > Actinomycetes > Actinomycetales > Dermatophilaceae > Nostocoides. The sequence continues at coordinate 5,320 of JBDTBX010000158.1, forward strand.
GACCGGCAGATCGCCGTCGATGCCCCCGACATGATCGGCCGGCACCGGATCCTTCAGGTCCACGCCCAGGGCAAGCCGATGGCGTCCGGCGTCGACCTGCTCGCGGTGGCCCGGCGCACGCCCGGCTTCACCGGTGCCGACCTGGCCAACGTCCTCAACGAGGCGGCCCTGCTCACCGCCCGCAGCGACAAGAAGCTCATCGACGACATCATGCTCGACGAGGCGATCGACCGGGTGATTGCCGGCCCGCAGAAGAAGACCCGGATCATGAGCGCCAAGGAGCGCAAGATCACGGCCTACCACGAGGGCGGGCACGCGCTCGTCGCGACGGCGATGAACCACACCGATCCGGTCACCAAGGTGACAATCCTGCCCCGCGGTCGCGCCCTCGGCTACACGATGGTCATGCCCCTCGACGACAAGTACTCCACGACCCGCAACGAGATCCTCGACCAGTTGGCCTACGCCCTCGGCGGTCGCGTCGCGGAGGAGATCATCTTCCACGACCCGACCACGGGTGCCGCCAACGACATCGAGAAGGCCACGAGCATGGCCCGCAAGATGGTCACCGAGTACGGCATGAGCGAGCGGGTCGGCGCGATCAAGCTCGGCCAGAGCCAGGGTGAGGTCTTCCTCGGCCGCGACATGGGCCACCAGCGCGACTACTCCGAGGAGGTCGCGGCCATCGTCGACGAGGAGGTCCGGCGGCTGGTCGATGCCGCCCACGACGAGGCGTGGCACGTCATCAACGACAACCGCGATGTCCTGGACGGCCTGGTCCTGGAGCTGCTCGACAAGGAGACGCTCAACGCCAAGGAGCTCGCCGAGATCTTCTCCGCGATCGTCAAACGCCCCGAGCGGCCGAACTGGCTGTCCTCGGAGAGTCGGCTGCTCTCCGACCGCCCGCCAGTCCTCACGCCCGCTGAGGCCGCCGCCCTCAACGGGTCGGGGTCCGGCTCGAGCATGAACGGCACCGGCCCAGGTGGGGTCCACCCTGCCGACGGCAACCCACAGACCGTCCAAGCGATCGACGAGGCGGCTCGTCTCGGCGCCAACCCGCACCCCGAGGAGCACCCGCCCACGAAGGTCATCGAGGTTCCGGAGGGTGGCAGTGTCGACACCGGAGGCCACTGAGGCTTCAGAGCAGGAGGCGGGGTCCGGGTCGGTCGACCTGCCGCGAGCCGAGGCGGCCATCCGTGAGTTCCTCGCCGCCATCGGCGAGGACCCGGACCGCGAGGGGCTCCTGAACACCCCCCGGCGGGTCGCCAAGGCGGCCAAGGAGCTGTATGCCGGTCTCGGCCGGACCCCCGACGACCTCTTGGCGACTCAGTTCCAGATCGACCACGACGAGATGATCATCGTGCGGGACATCGAGGTCTACTCGACGTGCGAGCACCACCTCCTGCCCTTCCACGGCGTGGCCCATGTCGGTTACATCCCGGCGACCAACGGACGGGTGACCGGGCTGTCCAAGCTGGCCCGGCTGGTCGACCTGTATGCGCGCCGGCCCCAGGTGCAGGAGCGGATCACCACCCAGGTCGCCGACGCTCTGGTCGAGCACCTCCAGGCGCGGGGCGTCATCGTCGTCGTCGAGGCCGAGCACCTGTGCATGTCGATGCGCGGCGTCCACAAGCCGGGCTCCCGCACGATCACCTCGGCCGTCCGCGGTCAGCTCCACGACCCGGCCACCCGAGCGGAGGCCATGGCCCTGCTGCTCGGCGGCAAGAGATGACGCGGCCGGTCAAACCCGCTCCCGCGCCGGCCGACTCCGGTTCCGTCCTCCAGCTGGCGGCGCGCTTCCTCACCGAGGCCCGGGCGCCCCGGTGGATCGGCAACCTCACCTATCTCATCGGCTTCGTCAACATCCTGACCGGCTCGCTCCACCGGTGGCGGCTGCGTCTGCACCCGGTCACCGAGTGGGTACCCGGTGCCTTCTCTGACGTGGCCTCGGCCGGCACCGTCGTCGCCGGCATCATGCTCGTCCTGCTGGCCCACTCCCTCAAACGGCGCAAGGTCCGGGCCTGGTGGGCCGCCATCGCCCTCCTCGTCGCGTCGGTCGGCTTCCACCTCACCCACGGTCCCGGGCGCGAACGCGCCGCCGCCGTGCTGGCCCTGCTCGCCCTGGCTCTCCTTGCGGCATACCGCCGGCAGTTCTACGCCCTCGGCGACCCGGCGACCCGTTGGCGAGCACTGTGGGCCTTCTTCCTGCTCGTGTTTGTCTCTCTCGTCGTCGGGGTGCTCGTCATCGCCGCGAACCACCGTGCCTTCACCGGCGGTTGGCCGGGCCTGTGGCCCGCAATCGCGTATGCCGCCGAGGGGATGGTCGGCGTCGGTGGCTCGCTCGCCCTCAAAGTCGCGCGCGACCGGACAGGTGACCTCGTCGACGCCATCCTGCTCGGGCTGGGCCTGATGACCGCGCTCGTCACGGCATACCTCGCCCTTCGGGCCCCGCACCGACAAGCGCCGCTGACGGCGGACGACGACGCGCGGGTCCGGGATCTGCTCGCCCGGCACCCGGACTCCCTCGGCTACTTCACGACCCGTGAGGACAAGCAGGTGATCTGGTCGGAGTCGGGCAAGTCGTGCATCGGCTACCGGGTCGTCAACGGCGTCATGCTGGCGGCCGGCGACCCCCTCGGCGACCCCGAGGCGTGGCCGGGAGCGATCAAGGCCTGCCTCACCGAGGCCGATCGACACGGTTGGACCCCGGCCGTGCTCGGTTGCTCCGAGCTCGGCGGCACGGCGTGGACCCGGGAGACCGGCTTCTCGGCCCTGGAACTCGGTGACGAGGCCATCGTCGACACGACGGCGTTCTCGCTCGAGGGGCGTTCCATGCGCAACGTCCGCCAGATGGTCAACCGGATCCGGCGCCTCGGCTACACGACCGAGATCATGCGCGTCCGCGACACCTCTCCCGAGGTCCGGATCCACGCGCTCGGCGACGCCGACTCCTGGCGCGTGGGCGGCACCGAACGGGGGTTCTCGATGGCGACCAGCCGGGTCCTGGACGTGCGGCACGACCCGGACGCGATCGTCATGCTGGCTCGCAAGGACGGCCGGGTCGAGGGGATGCTCCAGTTCGTGCCCTGGGGTACCGACGGGATGTCGCTCGACCTGATGCGACGCAACCCCAAGGCCGACCCGGGCATCAACGAGCTGCTCATCGTCGACGCCCTGACCCAGGCGCCGAGCCTCGGGATCACCCGGGTGTCGCTCAACTTCGCGATGTTCCGGTCGACGTTCGAGCGCGGGGAGAAGCTCGGCGCGGGCCCGGTCCTGCGGTTCTGGCGCAAGCTGCTCGTCCTCGGCAACCGGTGGTTCCAGCTGGAGAGCCTCTACAAGTTCAACGCCAAGTTCCAGCCCGAGTGGTATCCGCGGTTCATCGTCTACCCGACGACGCGGTCGCTCGTCCGGGTCGGAATCGCGATGGGGGAGGCCGAGGCCTTCATCGTCTGGCCCAGGCTGCGCCGGCTGGCAACCGGGAGCGGTCGATGACGGCCCGGCCGGTCGTCATGGGCGTCATCAACGTCACGCCCGACTCGTTCAGCGACGGTGGGGAGTGGCTGGAGCCCGAAGCGGCGATCGCCCACGGGCAGCTGCTCGTCGCTCAGGGTGCGGACCTCGTCGACGTGGGTGGCGAGTCGACCCGACCCGGGGCCGAGCGGCCCAGCGTCGAGGAGGAGCTGCGCCGGGTGCTGCCCGTCGTCACCGCTCTGGCCGCAGCCGGGCTGACGGTGTCGATCGACACGATGCGTGCCGCGGTGGCTGCTGCAGCCCTCGACGCCGGAGCCACGATGGTCAACGACGTGAGTGGTGGGCTCGCCGATCCCGACATGGTGGGGCTCGTGGCCGAGCGGGGTGTCGACTACGTCGCCATGCACTGGCGCGGGCACAGCGCCGACATGCAGTCCCGGGCCGTCTATGACGACGTGGTCGCCGATGTCCGTGCGGCACTTTTGGCGCGAGCGTCGGCCCTCGTCGCGGGTGGCCTCGCGCCCTCGCGCATCGTGCTGGACCCGGGATTCGGCTTCGCGAAGAACGCCGAGCACAACTGGGCCCTGCTCCGTTCGCTGGACGTCCTCGTCGGTCTTGGGCACCGGCTCCTCGTCGGCACCTCGCGCAAGGCCTTCCTCGGCAGGGTCGGGCGGGTTCCGGGGGCCCAGCGTCCCCCGCTCGACCGAGACCTCGTGACGGCCGTGACAACGACGTATGCCGCCTTGGCCGGGGTGTGGTGCGTGCGGGTCCACGACGTGCCCACGACGATGGATGCCCTCGACGTCGCCGCTGCTCTCGACCCGGCTGCCGATCCGTCCTCTGGTGGAGGCCTGCCATGAGTGGTGATCTGATCCGCGTGCTCGGCGTTCGCGCGACCGGCCACCACGGGGTCTTCGACTTCGAGAAGCGCGATGGCCAGGAGTTCGTCGTCGACGTGGACCTATGGGTCGACCTGGTTCGTGCCGGCTCCTCCGACGAGCTGACCCACACCGTCCACTACGGCGAGGTGGCCGCCGACATCGTGGCCCGGATCGAGGGCGAGCCGTTCGACCTGATCGAGAAGCTCGCCAACGTGATCGCTCGAGACTGTGTGGCGCGGCCGCTCGTCGAGGCAGTCACCGTCACCATCCACAAGCCGCACGCCCCCGTCGGAGTGCCGTTCGGTGATGTCCAGGTCGTCGTCCACCGGCGACGACAGGCCGTGCCCGTCGTCATTGCCCTGGGTGCCAACCTCGGCGACCCGTCCGCCGCGCTCGATGCCGCTGTGGACACCCTCGCTGAGGCCGACGGGATCAACCGCATCCGGGTCTCGGCCTACGTCGTGACCGATCCGGTCGGAGGTCCGGAGCAACCGGCATACGTCAATGCCGTCGTCGTGGCCCGGACCACGATGGCCCCGCGCCACCTCCTGCGGATCCTCCACGAGATCGAGGCCGAACACGGACGGACGCGTGAGATTCGTTGGGGTGCAAGGACGTTGGACCTCGACCTGATCCAGTACGGCAGGCCGGGCGCTCTCTCTGAAGTCCTCAGTGAGGACGCCGACTTGCTCCTGCCGCATCCCCGCGCCCACGAGCGTGCCTTCGTGCTCGTCCCCTGGCTCGACGTGGACCGGGCCGCCGTTCTCCGGACGGCGGACGGTCTGGTGTCGGTGGCTGACGTGTTGGCCGACCTCGGCAGCGAGGGGGTCCGACCGTGGCGACCGGCGTCGGTGGAGGAGGACCGGTGAACGAGGAACCGCGCGGAGTCACCGGGCGTCACGTGGCCCTGGTGGGCCTTGCGCTCACGGCTGGGAGCCTGCTCATCTGGCTGCTCAACCGACGCTCGGGCGGGATCGTACCGCCGACGTCCTGGCTCGCCATCGCCTTGCTCGTGCTCATCGCCGGACTCGTCGTCAGTGCCACGTGGCCGGTGCGAAACTACCTGCGCGGCAACGGTGCCCGTCGGCTGGACCCGCTGCGTGCGGCACGCGCGCTGACCATCGCCCAGGCGGCGACGCTCACCGGGAGCGGTGCCTTCGGCTGGTACTTCGGACAGGTCCTGGCCAGCCTCGCCGACCTGGGCCTCGTAGCCGTCCGTGGCCGGATGCCCGGCCTGGTCGCGGCGCTCGTGGCAGCAGGGCTGCTGACCGGCTGTGGACTGTGGGCCCAGGCCATGTGCCGAGTGGACCCGCCTGACGACGACCAGCGCTGACCCTCCGATCTACTGCCCCGGCGCACAGACCCTTCCCTGTCGCCAGCCCGCTCCCACCCCAATCACATTGTTGTCAAACAGAATTGGGCCGTCGTAGCCCTTGCCCGGCATTCCGGCATATGTTCTATTAGGGGGACTTAGGAGATCTCGTCGTTCGGCCGGCCGCAGACGTGGGCAGCGTCGCGGGCGGAGCGGGTCCGGGCCTTCCTGACCGAGCTGGTCGGGGTCGACGGGGCGGACTGTTCGGACGCGGAACGGTTGGCGACGGTGACCGCGTTGGAGGAGCTGAAGCCTGCGGGGCCGCCCAGGCACGGGTGCTGCGGGACCAGACCTGCCGGGTGCCGTGGTGCCAGGCCCCGATCCGCGCGGTCGACCACGCGAGACCGGTCGCCCGCACACGATGACGATCCGCACCCCGGCCGGCACGGCATACGCGTCGATGGCGCCGCCTCTGCAGGGGTGGGGGGTCAGCAGTCCCCGCCGACGACCACCCGACGCGGTCGTTGATGGGCACCGGGAACCGGATCCTGGAGACCATGCAGTCCCAGCTGAACCGCGGCGAAGACGTCGACGAGGCGCAGTGGCACCAGAACGGCCACCTGACCCACCTCGCCACCGGCTGAATACGCGTCCTGCGGCTGGCGACTGTTCAGAGCGTGGTGCGGAGGCGGACCGCGTCAGGGGGGTAGACCTTGGCATGTTCGGCTAACTCTGGCGCACGTGGATGTGCGGTGACCACGGCATGCTCGGGCGGAGCACCATGTCGCCGCGACAGGTGACCGTCCCCATGTCGCCGCCGGTAAGGACCTCGTCGGTCACTTGTCGATGTCGCCGACCACGAAGAACATCGAGCCGAGGATGGCGACCATGTCGGCGATCAGGTGACCAGGCAGCAACT
>JBDTBX010000159.1:0-8959 GCA_039923915.1 Nostocoides sp.
GGCCCACCCCCTCGCGCACACCGGCCAGCGGTCTCGCTGGCGCGATCCTGCTCGACCCGGCGCCCGCGCGGGCTGGCTCCATACGGGGAAGCGATCGGTATAGGTTGGGGCGCGTGACACGTCTCGAACCCGGCACCCAGGCTCCCGACTTCACCCTCCCTGACGACGAGGGCAAACAGGTCAGCCTCGCCGACCTCCGTGGGAAGAAGGCGATCATCTACTTCTACCCGGCCGCGATGACACCGGGGTGCACGGCGGAGGCCTGCGACTTCAGCGAGTCCCTCGAGAGCCTCGGCAACCACGGGTACTCCGTCGTCGGGATATCGCCGGACAAGCCGGAGAAGCTCGCCACGTTCCGCGCCAAGGAGCACCTGACCGTCGCGCTGCTCGGCGACCCCGACAAGGAGGTCCTGAAGGCGTGGGGCGCCTACGGCGAGAAGGAGCTCTACGGCAAGACCGTCGAGGGCGTCATCCGCAGCACCGTCGTTCTCGACGAGCAGGGCGTCGTCACCCACGCCTGGTACAACGTCAAGGCGACCGGCCACGTGGCCAAGGTGCGTCGCGATCTCGGCCTCGGCAACTGAAGGAGTCCAGACGATGAGCAGTGACATCCCTGTGCCGGCAACCGTGTCCACGCCGGTGCCCACTTCCGTGGTCGCGCTCGAGGCCGACATCGCCGCCCGGCGCGCCCGGCTCGCCCAGACCGTCGAGGAGTTGAGCCGCCGGGCCACACCGCAGGCCATCGTCAGGCGGCAGACCGAGGACGTGAAGGCACGTTTCGCAGCCGCGACGACCACGCCGGAGGGCGATCTGCGGACCGAGCGGATCGCGGCCGTCGTCCTCACCGGGCTGGCGCTGCTCAGCCTGGTCCTGTTTCGTCGTCACCGACGTGGGTGATGCCCGACCCAAACGTTCGGCGGCTGAGGCGCGCGAGCCCCGTGAGGCGCTGCCCATCCGAATGTTGCAGGACCGTGTCCTCGTCTCCGTCGAAGGCGAGCCGGGGGAGCGGCGTTCCGGTGGCGGGATCGTCATTCCGGCGACTGCCGCCGTCGGCAGGCGCCTGTCCTGGGGCACCGTGGTCGCCGTCGGCCCGAACGTCCGGCAGGTGAGCCTCGCCGATCGGGTCCTGTTCGACCCCGAGGAGCGGGCCGAGGTCGAGCTCCAGTCGACGACCTTCGTCCTGCTCCGCGAGCGCGACATCCATGCCGTCGCGGCCAAACCCGCGGGTGCCGAGCCGACTGGCCTGTACATCTAGATTTCAGGGCTGGCCGGATGGGGCGCATCCGGGTCAGGCGTCGGGCGGATCGGCCAGGCCGTGCTCCATGGCATACAGACTCGCGCCGACCCGGTTGCGCGTGGCGGTCTTGGCGTAGACGTGGTCGAGGTGGTTGCGGACCGTCTTGACCGAGATGCCGAGGTCGCCCGCGATCTGTCCTGTCGTCCGGGCCCGGGTGACGAGCCGTAGGACCTGGACCTCCCTGGCCGTGAGCCCGTCCGGCCAGGCGTCCCGCACACCGCGACGCTCTCCGGCGGCCGTCAGCACCGCGGCCACCCCGTCGCCGCCGAGCCGCCCTGCCCGCACCTCGCGTCCGAGCAGGTCTGCGGCGGCCTGGCGGTCGATCGCCGCCCGGTGCGGCCGGGGCTCGAGGGCGGCGTGAAAGGTATCAGCGGCGGCGAGGATCTGGTCGGCCAGCGTGAGCCGGTTGCCGGACACCCCCCGCGGGTAGCCGCTGCCATCGAGCCGCTCGTGGTGGTTGGCGGCGATCTCGGCCTCCGCGTCGAGCCCGCCGACGTGCTGCAGGATCCGGCCGGTGAGGTACGGGTGCATCCGCACCCTCTCCACGTCGACGGCCGTCAGCAGGCCCACCTTGTCCCAGACCTGGTTGGAGACACCTATTCGTCCCAGGTCGTGCAGGTGGCCGGCTCGGCGGACCGTGCCCACCTGCTCCGGGACCATTCCCGTATGCCGGGCGGCTGCGGCTGCGAGTCCGGCGACCCCGGCCGAGTGCCCCAGTGTGTAGGGACTCTTGAGGTCGACGAAGTCGCCGAGGGCCGTCACCAAGGCGTCGAGGTGAGGCGCGGACAGCGGCCCGCTGGACGCGACCCGACGGGCCTCGGCCCACACGTCGACCGAGTCGTCGAGCAGCACCTCGTCGTGAGCACCCGCGAAGGCGGTGGCCAGGTCCGGGTCGAACTGGCCACCCGCCCGCTCACGGGCGACGGCGAGCGCCGCGTCGACCCCTGCGGCCTCCCGTCGAGCCTCGGCGACATCGCACAGCTGGGCGATCCGGATCGCGACGGGCAGGTCGGTTCCCGAGACACCCCGCGGCAGCCCGCGTCCGTCCCACCGCTCGTAGGCGCACGGCAGGGCGGCCTCGACGTCGGCGCCCAGGTCGAGCCGCCTGGCCAGCAATCCGGCCGACGTGCAGTGCGACCCGGTGAGTCGGCCGAAGTGGCCGCGCGGACCGGTCAGCAGGGTGCCGGCGGTGCGGAGTCGGTCGGACAGCGGCTCGCCGTGACCGAGGTGTCGGGCCAGGTACCCGGCATACGGGAGTCCGGCCCAGTCCACGGCGTAGGAGTCGTGCCGGGCCCGGATGTCGTCGCCGAACCACTGGGCGTACTCGTGGGAGTCGGCGTGGCAGCCGATCCACATGACCATCGTCGTGTGGAACGCGGCGCGGCGAGCGTCCTCGGCGAGGCCGATGACCGAGGCCAGGCGATAGCCCGTGAGGGCGCTGCGCATGACGTGTTCGGCGGGGAGCCCGAGCCCGAGGTCGATCGCGAGCGACAGCGCGCCGAGCAGGTCGGCGCGCTGGGGCGGAGCAGAGTCTCCCGACGTGGACACCACCGTCCGATGATCGCACCCTGCGACGCGGTCGGGTCTTGAGTTGTCGAAGTCCTCCTCGTCGAAGACCTCAGTAGCTGAAGGTCGTCACCGCGTCCTCGCCGATCCAGTCCCACAGCTGGACCGTGCCGCCGAGCGTGGCCCCGTCGACGAGCGTGGAGGGATCCAGGGCGCGGGAGTTGAAGCAGATCGGGCAGACGAGGAAGGTGCCACCGGCCGCCCGGTACCGCTCCAGAAGGCTCGGGAGGCTGGGGCAGCCGTCGCAGGCGGTGCCGACGGCGACACCGGCGGTGGTGAGACGGACCGCCTCCTTGGTGAGGAACATCAAGGTGCCCCGTCCGCCCTCGGCCGCGCCGACCGCGACGAGGAAGGCGACGAGGACGCGCTCGGGGTCCTCCAGCCCGGTCGTCAGGCTGATGGCGGCCCGGGCGCTCACGATCCCACCTCGACGAGGGCGTCGATGTCGAGGGCCACGGCGCGCTCTTGGCTCACGTCGGGGTTGAAGCCGCTGCACAGCAGGTCGATCCGCTCGATCCGGCCGTCCGGCCCGATGTCACAAAAGGCCCTCTGGGCGATGGCGTGCCACGCCTTACCGAGCCATTCCTGGCGCAGGCGGAAGTGCCACGAGAGCAACGCGCGCCCACCGACCTCGTCGGCGCCCTGGTCCAGGGCAACGATGTCGTCGGTCCCGCCGAACCAGAAGGCGAACCGCTCGAGCACCTGGTCCCGGCCCGCGCAGTCGAGGTGGCCACGCGGCACGAGGCCTCGCATGGTCGCGTCGGCAGCAAGGGTGCCGGCGAGTCGGTCGAAGTCGCGGGTCACGAGGGCGTCGAGGAAGGTCGTCGCCGTGGGGTGTGGTGTGGTCATGAACCTGTTGTATGCCGCTCACCCGGGGCGCGTCATGAGGCACCTGCCCCACGAAGCGGGACCGTTTCGCCGACCTCGAAGGCCCGCGGGTCATCCGTTCGGTCACGATTCGCTGCGCGTTGCGGGCCAAACCGAGTGCCCGGGTATCGCGAGGCCCCGGGCGACCTCCTGCTGTTCAGTCGACCCATCAGGGGCCGACGGGCCGACACCCCTCGTGGTGCCGCACATCGAAGGAGCAGCCATGGGTTTCTACATCAAGGACCTCTACGTGCACCGAATCCCCAAGGTCACGTGGCACGACCCACTCACCAACCCGCCGACCATTCCGGAGACCTCTCCCATCATCCGGATGAGCGTGCTCTCACCGCAGCTCGCCCGGGTCGCGCGCGGCTCCGGCGGCGGCACCGAGCTGCCGGCGGACGACACGACGCTCTACACGATCCCGACGCCGATCACCCCGATCGTCTTCCCGGCCGGCCGGCTCGAGGCCAACGACCTGCAGGTCGTCCGCGAGAACCTCGTGGCCACGCTGAAGGCCGTCGACACCCAGCTCGCGACGATGCAGCCGTCCGCCGAGGACCTGGCCTACGTACGGTCCGTCGTCAAGGGCTAAGACATGACCAATCCCCCCGGTGAGCGCCTGGCCCGGTTGAGCCGAACTGCCACCCTCCGCGCCGCGGCGCTCACCGGCTGGGCTGATCGTGTCCTCCTTGGCGTCGACGGCCTCGCCGCCGTCCTCTACCGGGCAGGGGGCTGTGCGCCTCCGGCAGACATCGACCCGCGCTGGCCGCAGCTGCTGCTCCGCCGGGCCGAGCGGCCGGTTCGCGTCGCCCTCAACGGCTACACGCGCAGTGACACCGCCGCCTGGCTGAGCTGGACCCAGACCGACGCGGACGTGGCCCGGCTCGTCCACAAGATCTACGTCAGTCCGGCGATGTCGGACCTCGCCCATGCCCTGCCGGTCACCTTCGCGGTCGCCGCGGACCTCGGGGTCCCCGGGTGGAAGGTCGGTGCGGACGTAGCCGGCATCCACCGAGCGGACAAGATCGTCCTCTACCTCCCGACCGAGCATGAGGCGGACGAGGCCGCTTCCGCGCTCGTCGCGGCGCTGGAACACAGTGTGCCGCAAGGGGTTCCGTTCACCGGTCAGGTGGGCGACACCGGCGTGGTCTCCCGTGGTCTCGACCACGACGGGACGAGCTGGCGGGCCGTCGTATGCCGGGAGCTCGCCGAAGCGCTCTGGTCGGCCCGCGTCGGAGCCGGCCCCGACGCCTCAGCCGAGACGGTGGTCGACGACGCCTACGACGCGCTCGCCGGGTCGGGGTACGACGTGTTCAGCTGGCGCCCCGTCGTCCCGCGGGGCGCATCCCCCGTGCCGGCAGGAGCCGCCCGATGAGCATCGCCGACCTCGAGTTCCGGCTGCCCGACGACGTCGATGCGGTCGCTGGTCCCGACGGGCTCGACCTCATCGTGAGCCGGCGGGGGAGTCGCACGCCGCCACAGGTCCTCTCGGCCGACGCGTGGGCGCTGCTCGAACGGTTCCGCACCTCGATGACCCTCACCCATGCCGTCCTCGACCACTGCGGGGCTGCCGGCACCGATCCGGTCGTGACCCTCGAGGCCGCCTTCCCCGTGCTCGTCGCCCTGACCCGCAGCGAGCTGCTCGTCGCAGCGGGGACCGACGCCGAAGCCAGCCTCGTCGCCCGGCACGCCGTCGATGAGCGGGTCGGGCCAGCCATCCTCGTGGGACAGATCCGGGTGTTGCGCGACAGCGAACTGTGGGACGCGGTCCTCGACGACGGCTCCCGGGTCGTCGTCAAGGTCGTCGATGACGCGGTCTCGGGCTCAGAGCTCTTCCACCGTGAGACGACCGCCCTGCACCGGCTCACCGGCGGCCCGGTCGCCGACCTGCTCTGGCAGGAGCCCCGGCCGGACGGTGGCGTCCTCGTCCTCCGCTTCGTGGCGGGCGACCCGGTCGATCTTGCCTCCCTGGACAGCCGCGGTGTGCGGAACACCGATGCGGCTGTGCGACTCGCGCTCGCCACGCTTGACGCGTATGCCGCGATGCACGCCCGGGGCGTTCTCCATGGTGACGTCCACCCCGGGAACGTTCTTGCCGACGAGCGGGGTCGGGTGACGCTCATCGACTTCGGGATCGCCGACGTCCAGGGTTCCGGTCTCGGCCCCGCCCCCCGGACCGGCGGCGGGGAGCAACTGGATCCACATGCCGCACAGGCACTTCGGCGAGGGGAGGCGCTCCCCGCGCTGGACGTCGCGGCGGAGGTGTATGCGCTGGCTGCCCTGACCTACCGCATCCTGACGGGGTCGTCCAGCCTCGACCTCGACCTGGAGCGAGACGAAGCCCTCGACGTGATCCTCACCAGGCCGCCGCGGTCCTTCGAGGAGGTGGGCCGCCCGCCCTGGCCGGCCGTCGAGGGCGTGCTGCGACGGGGCCTGGCCAAGAAGTCGGCCGATCGTCAGGCGAGCGTGGCCGACCTCCGTGACGACCTCGCGCGCGCGGCCGGCCCGGCACCGGCATACGAGCAGAGAACGCGGACAGACCACAGCGTGGACCAGTATCTCGATCTCGGGCCCTACGACGTCGACGGGGACGCCTGGGCCGGGGCCGACGCTCACCGGGCTGCCCGCACCAGCGAGATGCTGCGCGCCATTGCCGTCAGGACCGGCGAGGTCGAGGCCCACGACCTGGCCGGGCTCTGGGCCGTGCGGTTGGCCTCTCGCACTGCGCCCGAGTCGCCTCCCCGGTGAGAGGGCTGCTCTCCCAGTGCGAGGATGGGCGCCGTGACCGAACAGCGACGTTGGCCGACCTGGGTCTACGGCACCGGCGAGGAACCCGACTACCGGTTCAGCTTCGCCAACGAACGCACGTTCCTCTCGTGGATCCGTACCGCCCTTGCGCTGTTCGCCGGCGGCGTTGCGCTGGACGCGCTGCCCCTGTCCATACCGCACGTCGTCCAGGTCGGGTTGTCCCTCGCCTTCGTCGTGCTGGGCCTGACCTGTGCGCTGGCGGCATGGTGGCGTTGGGCCCGGGCCGAACGCGCGATGCGGCGGGCCGAGGCGCTGCCCGCATCCCAGCTCGGCCTGGCGCTGAGCCTCGCCGTGACTGGGTCGGCCCTGCTCGTCCTGGCCGTCCTCGTGCTGCGGTCCTGACGTGACCGAGGGGCTACAGGCGGAGCGGACGGCGCTCGCCTGGCAACGGACAGGGTTGTCCCTCATCGGCGCGGCGCTGGTAATGGCGCGCCTCGCCTTCGACTCGCTGGGTGCCTTGGCCGTCGTCGGTGCGGCGACCAGCATCGCGCTCAGTGGCGCGGTTCTGCACGCCAAGATGGGCCATCGGGCGCGACGCACAGGTGTCGTCGACGGGGTCCTGGGTGGTGGCCGTGCGGCCGCGTGCATCACTGCCTCGGTCGTGCTCATGACCACCATCGAGGCGGCGGCACTGATCATCAAGGGTTGATCGACGGCCCGGCCCTCCGAACGGCCAACCGGGCCGTCACGACGTCAGAACGCGGGCAGTTGTCCCTCGCCGGGGGTGACCCGACGGTCCTCGGCGGCGATGGGTACGTCGTTGATGCTTGCCTCCCGTCGGACCATGTAGCCGTCCTGGTCGAACTGCCACAGCTCGTTGCCGTAGGAGCGGTACCACTGGTCCGTGGCATCGTGCCACTCGTACTGGAACCGGACCGCGATCCGGTCGTCGCTGAAGGCCCACAGGTTCTTGCGGAGCCGGTAGTCCAGTTCGCGTTGCCACTTGTCGGTGAGGAAGGCGATGACCGCCTCGCGACCCTCGACGTGCCGGTCCCGGTTGCGCCAGACCGTGTCCGGGCTGTAGCCGCTCGCCACCCGTTCGGGGTCTCGCGTGTTCCAGGCGTCCTCGGCGGCCTGGACCTTCTGGGCAGCGCTGGCAGCGGTGAACGGCGGAACGGGCTGACGGGGTTCCAAGACAACCTCCACGGTGGGTACGAAGACGCTTCAGTGGACCCAGCGGCGGGTCGGTGGCGAAGGGCTGGCCGACCACCCCCCACCGCTGGTCACGGACAGGACCGCTGCCGGAGGAGATGCCTGTGACCAGGGCCACGGTGCTCACGAGCCGAACCCTTCTGCCGATGTGATCTTCATCGAGCATATTTCGAGCACCTGACCTGTGCCAGACCATCAAGGTGCTGCGATGGACGCGAAGGCCGCACCTCGTGGCCACCGCCCGGTGCTGAACCGCGTGAGACCGTGCGCTGCTAGCCTCGGCTCACCCACTCCAGGAAGGTCCGCCCGTGGTCGCCGACGGCAGCGTGGTCAACCGCTTGTACCAGGCAATCGCGGACAAGGACCTTGGCACCGCCGAGGCCTGTTTCGCCTCCGGGGCGGTGTGGCACCTCCCTGGCAGCTCCCCCATCTCCGGCGACCATGTCGGATGGCAGCAGATCCGCGATGACTTCCTGGCCAAGTTGGGGCCGCTGTCGGAGGGGACGTTCCGGGCTGATCTGATCGACGTCGCGATCGGCGAGAGCTACGTCGTGGCCGTGCAGCACGCGACCGCCAACGCGCACGGGAAGTCGCTCGACATCACCGGCTGCCAACTCATCGGTCTGGATGAGGCGGGCCTGATTGCCAAGGTCCGGGGGCACTACTCGGACCATGCCGCCCTCGACGCCTTCTGGATCGACTGAGGAGCCGAGGAAGGCCGGCCCACCCGGACGTCGCGCCTGCCCGAGGTTCGTTAGCGGGTGGCGTCAAGGCCTTCGAGGGGGCCCGGCCCGGCGCGCGGTTTCGGCTGGGCGCCGAGGTGTCGGGCGCGCAGATCCTCCGTGAGTTCCTCGATGAACGCCGGACTCGCATCGTGCATGAGCTGCTGACGGCTGCGAAGCTCGTCGCTGCCCGGGCGCCAGCGCAGACCCCAATTGCCAACGGCACAGATGATCGGCAGGGTCTGGATGCCGGCTTCGGTCAGGCTGTAGCACGCACGTTGTCCACGGGCGGCCGTGCCGCGGGTGAGGATCCCCGCTTCGACGAGTCGCACGAGGCGGTCGGCCAGGATGTTCGAAGCGATGCCTTCCATCGACCCGGTGAGCAACGCCCTGAAGTAGCGGCGGTCGCCGAAGATGATGTCGCGCAGCACGAGCAGCGACCAGCGATCGCCGAGCACCTCGACGCCGGCGTTGATCGGACATCCGGACCGTGGATCCACGACTCCTCCTTGACCGGCCTGCACCTTGACAGGCGCCCCTGTCC
>JBDTBX010000160.1:0-4999 GCA_039923915.1 Nostocoides sp.
GTCGTGCGCATCGACACCCCCGGTGAAGCCGACTACTACCGCAACGGCGGCATCCTCCAGTACGTGCTCAGGTCGCTCGTGGGCTGATCTTCCCGACTTCGCGTGGCGGCGTTCGGACGGGTCCCAGCGAGCGACCGCGCGCGGTCGCCTCGGCCAGCGGCTCGCCCAGCACGACGACCGAGCCGTCGACGTCCGCCAACCCTGCGCGCCGCCGGAAGGGCCGCGAGTGGCGCTCGAGCCGGCCTACGGGGCGGGTCTGTCGGCGGGTCCGCGCACACTGTCACCGTGAGCGCACCGACCCCTCCCGGCTGGCCCGCTGCCGTGCCCCCACCGGAGTCGCCCGGCTGGCAGATCCCAGCCGTGTCGTGGCTGCTCGACCACTGCCCGCCGGACTACCGGGCGTATGCCGGGTGGCGACGGCACCCGATCGCCCTCGCCTGGGTGGCGCGGCGGCACGTCGACGCCCAACTCATCGCCATGCGCCAGGCCTACCGCGACGTCCGGGTCGAGCTCGGCGACCACGTCGGGCCCGAGGGGCTTGAGCAGGTCATGTCGGATCTGGAGGCCGAGGGGGTCCGCCTGCTCGCCGCCCAGCGGTCGGCAGCACTGCTGTTCGAGGCGTTCTCGGGCAAGCGGTTCGTGCCACGGCTCTGACCAGCGGCACGGCATACACTTGGCGGTCGATCCGTCTCGTCCCCGGAAGGACTCCCAGTCACTGTGACCGTGCTCGACAGCATCCGCGGTCCCGGCGACCTCAAGGCGCTCCCCGCGGAGCAGCTCCCGGGACTGGCGCAGGAGATCCGCGACTTCCTCGTCGAGCAGGTATCGCGCACCGGTGGCCACCTCGGGCCCAACCTCGGCGTGGTCGAGCTGACCATCGCCCTGCACCGCGTCTTCACGACGCCGCAGGACGCGATCGTCTTCGACACCGGGCACCAGTCCTATGTCCACAAGCTGCTGACCGGCCGGCACGACTTCACCGGGCTGCGCACCAAGGGAGGCCTGTCCGGCTACCCGAGCCGCGGCGAGTCCGAGCACGACGTCGTGGAGAACTCGCACGCCTCGGCCTCGCTGTCCTGGGCGGCCGGCATCGCCAGCGGTCGGCGGATCGCGGGCGAGCGTGAGCGCTACACGGTCGCCGTGATCGGTGACGGCGCGCTCACCGGCGGGATGGCCTGGGAGGCGATCAACAACATCGCGGCCGACAAGGACCTGCCGCTCGTCGTCGTCGTCAACGACAACGAGCGCTCGTACGCCCCCACCGCCGGCGGGCTCGCCAACCATCTCGCGACCCTGCGTACCGCTCGCGGCTACGAGCTGGTCCTGGACTGGGGCAAAGCCACCCTGCACCGCACGCCGGTCGTCGGCGGTGCGCTGTACGAGGCCCTGCACGGAGTGAAGAAGGGCCTGAAGGACATCGTCGCGCCCCAGGGGATGTTCGAGGACCTGGGCCTGAAGTACCTCGGCCCCGTCGACGGGCACGACGAGCAGGCCGTCGAGTCCGCGCTGCGCATGGCGCGCGCGTTCGGCGGGCCGGTCCTCGTTCACGTCATCACCCAGAAAGGCCGGGGTTACACCCCGGCCCGTCGCGACGAGGCCGACCAGTTCCACTCCGTCCCGGTCATCAACCCCGAGACCGGCCTCCCGCTCGAGATCAGCGGGCGCAGCTGGACCGACGAGTTCAGCGACGAGATGGTCCGTCTCGGAGCCGAGCGCCCCGACCTGGTCGCCATCACGGCGGCGATGATGATTCCGGTGGGGCTCAAAGGCTTCGCAGGCGCCTACCCGGAGCGGACGTTCGACGTCGGCATCGCCGAGCAGCACGCCGTCACGATGGCGGCCGGCCTTGCGTATGCCGGTCTGCACCCGGTCGTCGCCGTCTACGCAACCTTCCTCAATCGCGCCTTTGACCAGCTGCTCATGGACTGCGCGCTGCACAAGGCCGGCGTGACCTTCGTCCTGGACCGGTCGGGGGTGACCGGCCCCGACGGCGCCAGCCACCACGGCATGTGGGACATGGCGATCACCTCGATCGTCCCGGGCCTGCACCTTGCGGCTCCTCGCGACGGCGCACAGGTGGCCGCCGCCGTGCGCGCTGCTGTCGACATCGCCGACGGGCCGAGCGTCATCCGCTTCCCCAAGGGCTCGGCGGGCACGAGCATCGACGCCGTGCGCCGAGTCGGCACCGTCGACGTCCTCGCCGACCCCGACACCGAGGCAGACGGCGAGGTCGATGTCCTCCTCGTCGGCCTGGGCTCGATGGCAGGCACCGCGTTGACCGTGGGCGAGAAGCTCACTGCGGGCGGCTGGCGGGTTCGCGTCATCGACCCGGTGTGGGCACTACCGGTGAGCGAGGACGTCGTCGGGTTGGCCCGGCTGGCCGGGGCCGTCGCCGTGATCGAGGACAACGTCGCGCCGGGGGCCGTCGGCAGCCAGGTCGGGCAGGCGCTGTCGGACGCCGGGCTCACGGTGCGGGTCCACGGCTACGGGCTCCCCAAGGCCTTCATCGAGCACGCGAGCCGCGGTCAGGTGCTCGACGCCGTCGGGCTGACCCCGGACCACATCGTGGCTGACCTCGAGCCACGCCTCTGAGCCGGGCGGCCTCAGTCGGCGCGTCCCGGTGTGGTGACGTCGATCACCCGGTTGTCTCGGGCGCTGACCCGCGCGGCGTCGATCACGGCCAGGACGTGCACCGCGTCGTGAGGGTCGACCGGCATCCGGCTCGCCGGGTCGTCTGACCGCAGGGCGGTGGCGAGCCCGCGGTAGAAGTCCGCCTGGTCGGCCGTGGTCACCACCGGCCCGGTCTCACGCTCGTCGCCGCGGACGATCCACCCGACGGCGTCCCCCTCGTTGGCGAACTCGGTGAAGGCGCTCACGTCGTCGAACTGCTTGCCGATGACATAGGCACCGTTGGATCCGGCGAGCCGCGCTCGGGGTCCCGGCGCCCCGTTGAGGGCGCTCATGCTGAGGTGGCTCAGCACGCCGGACCGGTGCCGACAGGCGAGGAAGGCGTCGTCCTCGGCGACGGCGACCCGCGCGTCGAGCTCGGCGTAGACCGACTCCACCTCGCCATGGAGCAAGAGGGCCTGGTCGATGAGGTGGGCGCCGAGGTCCAAGAGCAGCCCGCCACCCTGCGCGGCGGTGGCCGTGTGTCGCCAGCGGTCGTTGCGCACCGGTCGCCAGCGGTCCCAGCGGTACTCGGCGCGGAACACCTCGCCCACCAGACCCTGCTCGATCACGGCGGTCAGGCCGAGCAGCTCCGGGTCGTGGCGGCGGTTCTGGAAAACCGTCAACGGGACGTTGTGGTGGGCAGCGAGATCGAGGACACGGAGGCCGGCGGGGGCGTCGAGGGCCAGCGGCTTGTCGACGACGACGGGGACACCGGCCGCGATGACCTGCTCGGCCTGCGCCTCGTGCGCCCCGGTCGGTGAGGCCAGGACGACGACGTCGACCCCGCCGCGGGCCAGCAGCGCGGTGAGATCGGCAACGACGACGGCCTCCGGGAGGTCCGACGCGACGTCGGCCGTCCGGGTCTTGTCAGCGGTCGACACGGTGGCGACGACGAGGCCGGCCCGGGCGATGAGCGGGGCGTGGATCCGGCGGCCGGCCATCCCGTAGCCGACGAGGCCGACGCGCATTGGGATGGGTCCGGAGGCGGGAGCGGTCGACATGAGTCGAGCCTGTCACGCCTTCGACGGCTGGGGTCGAAGTGGCCGCTTGTTGCACCGTCAGCGGGGCATGAGGTGCCGCAGGTGCAGCGCGAGCTGGGCCTGCAGTGCGCGGTCCGGCGCCTGGCAACCGTCGCCGAGGAGTTGCCCCACCCGCTCCAGCCGTTGCGAGCCCGTGTTGGTGTGCACGTGCAACGCCGTCGCCGACGTATGCCGTTGAGGTCAGATGTCGCGGAAGGTCTGGATGCTCGCGCCGAGAGCGTTGAGCCGCTCGGCCAAGTCCTCATAGCCTCGGTTGATGACGTAGACGTTGCGCAGCACCGACGTGCCGGGCGCGGCGAGCATCGCCAGCAGCACGACGACGCCCGGACGCAGGGCGGGCGGGCAGATGACCTCGGCCGCCCGCCACTTGGGCGTCGGGCCCTCGATGAGGACGCGGTGCGGGTCGAGGAGCTGGACCTTGGCGCCGACCTTGGTGAGGTCGGTGAGGTAGATGGCCCGGTTCTCATAGACCCAGTCGTGGATCATCGTCGTGCCCTCGGCCTTGGCGGCGATGAGCGCGAAGAACGGCAGGTTGTCGATGTTGAGGCCGGGGAACGGCATCGGGTGGATCTTGTCGATCGGCGCGTGGAGCGGCCCGGGGATCGTCGTGAGGTCGACGAGGCGGGTGTGGCCGTTGGCGGCGGGGTACTCCTTGGACAGGGAGTACTGCATGCCCATGCCCTCCAGGGTCGCCAACTCGATCTCGAGGAACTCGATCGGCACCCGTTTGATGGTGATCGAGGAGTCGGTGACCACGGCCGCGGCGAGCAGGCTCATCGCCTCGATCGGGTCCTCGGACGGGTAGTACTCGACGTCGACGTCGATCTCCCTGACGCCGGTGACGGTGAGGGTCGTCGTGCCAATCCCCTCGATTCGCACGCCCAGCGCCTGGAGGAAGAAGCAGAGGTCCTGAACCATGTAGTTGGGGGAGGCGTTGCGGATGACGGTGGTACCGGGGTGCCGGGCCGCTGCGAGCAGGACGTTCTCGGTGACGGTGTCGCCGCGCTCGGTGAGGATGATCGGCCGCGTCGGGGCGACCGACGCGTCGACGCGGGACTCGTAGAAACCGTGGGTGGCGTGCACGTCCAAACCGAAGGACTTCAGTGCCTGGAGGTGCGGTTCGACGGTGCGCGACCCCAGGTCGCAGCCACCGGCATAGGGGAGCTGGAAGTGGTCGAACTCGTGCAGGAGCGGGCCGAGGAACATGATCACGGTCCGGGTTCGGCGGGCCGCTTCCTCGTCCATCGCCTCGAGGTCGAGGCGGGCCGGCGGGATGATCTCCAGGTCGC
>JBDTBX010000161.1:0-6997 GCA_039923915.1 Nostocoides sp.
CGCACTCGAGGACACCCATGGCTGTCCCGATCTCGGTTCGATCAGCCGAGGGGCACTATTCCTCGACAAGCTACCCGTCACGTCGCTCCGACGGGGTCTTCGCCCAACGGCGCCAGGTGCGGCCCTCCAACGCCGACTCCGACTCCCGTCGACCGGGATCGGCCACGGCGGGCAGGAGCAGACGAGGTCTGTTCGTATGCCGGGACGACCGTCTCGTCTGTCGGTCACCCCAGTACGGTTTCAGGGGGCGCCCCCACCCGCCGGGAGGAACGATGTTCAGCAAGGTCTTGGTCGCCAACCGCGGCGAGATCGCCGTCCGCGCCTTCCGTGCCGCCACCGAGCACGGCGCCACGACGGTGGCCGTCTTCCCCTACGAGGACCGCAACTCCGAGCACCGTCTCAAGGCCGACGAGGCCTACCAGATCGGCGACCAGGGGCACCCGGTGAGGGCCTACCTCAACCCGGCTGAAATCGTCCGAGTCGCCCTCGAGTCAGGCGCCGACGCGGTCTATCCCGGCTATGGCTTCCTCTCGGAGAACCCAGAGCTCGCTGAGGCGTGCGACGCGGCCGGCGTCACCTTCGTCGGCCCGCCCGCCTCCGTCCTGCACCTCGCCGGCAACAAGGTGCGCGCGCTCACCGCTGCCCGCGAGGCCGGACTGTCCACACTGCGCTCGGTGCCTCCCAGCACCGACGTCGACGAGCTCGTCGCGGGCGCCGTGACGATCGGCTTCCCCGTCTTCGTCAAGGCCGTCGCCGGTGGCGGTGGCCGCGGCATGCGTCGCGTCGAGAGCCTCGACCAGCTGCGCGACTCGATCACCGTCGCGATGCGCGAGGCCGAGTCGGCGTTCGGTGACGCGAGGATGTTCATCGAGGAAGCGGTGGTCGATCCGCGGCACATCGAGGTGCAGATCCTCGCCGACGCGTCGGGCAACGTGATCCACCTCTACGAGCGCGACTGCTCGGTCCAGCGCCGGCACCAGAAGGTCGTCGAGATCGCCCCCGCGCCCAACCTCGACCCCGACCTTCGGTCCCGGATGTGTGCCGACGCCGTCGCCTTTGCTCGGACCATCGGTTATGTCAACGCCGGGACCGTCGAGTTCCTCCTCGACCCTTCCGGGAGATACGTGTTCATCGAGATGAACCCGCGCATCCAGGTCGAGCACACGGTCACCGAGGAGATCACCGACATCGACCTCGTCGGTGCCCAGCTGCGGATCGCGAGCGGCGAGTCCCTCGCCGATCTGGGCCTGACCCAGGACGCGATCCAGATCCATGGGGCCGCCCTCCAGTGTCGGATCACGACCGAGGACCCCGCCAACGAGTTCCGGCCCGATACCGGCCGGATCACCGTCTACCGATCGGCCGGCGGCAGTGGCGTCCGACTCGACGGCGGGACGATCTTCGTCGGTGCCGAGGTGAGCGCCCACTTCGACTCGATGCTCGTCAAGCTCACCTGCCGCGGTCGCGACTTCCCGAGCGCCGTGCGCCGAGCACGCCGCGCCCTCGCCGAGTTCCGGGTCCGCGGCGTGACGACGAACATCCCCTTCCTCCAAGCCCTACTGGACCAGCCAGACTTCCAGGAAGGCCGGGTCACGACCGCCTTCATCGAGCAGCACCCCGAGCTCCGCAACCAGCGCACCCCCGCAGACCGTGGAACCAAGATCCTCGCCTACCTCGCCGAGGTGACGGTCAACCAGCCCAACGGGCCGGCCACCACCCAGGTCTCGCCGGGGAGCAAGCTGCCCGCCCTCGACCTCGAGTCGGCGCCCCCGGCCGGCGCCCGCGAGCGCCTCCAGCGGCTCGGCCCTGCTGCGTTCGCCGCCGACCTGCGTGCCCAGCAGGGCGTCGCCGTCACCGACACGACGTTCCGCGATGCCCACCAGAGCCTGCTCGCCACCCGCGTCCGCACCCGCGACCTGCTCCAGGTGGCGCCCTACGTCGCCCGGGTCACCCCGCAGCTGCTCAGCGTCGAGGCCTGGGGCGGCGCGACCTACGACGTGGCGCTCCGGTTCCTCGCCGAGGACCCCTGGGAGCGGCTCACAGCCCTGCGCGCCGCCATGCCCAACCTGCCCATCCAGATGCTCCTGCGCGGGCGCAACACCGTCGGTTACACCCCCTATCCGACCAAGGTCACCGACGCCTTCGTCCACGAGGCCGCAGCCTCCGGGATCGACATCTTCCGGATCTTTGACGCCCTCAACGGGATCGACCAGATGCGCCCGGCGATCGAGGCCGTCCGCGACACCGGGACGGCCGTGGCCGAGGTCGCGCTCTGCTACACCGGCGACCTCACCAGCCCCGGCGAGCGGCTCTACACCCTCGACTACTACCTCCGCCTGGCCGAGCAGGTCGTCGAGGCGGGCGCCCACGTCATCGCGATCAAGGACATGGCGGGCCTGCTGCGGGCCCCCGCCGCCCGCACCCTCGTCACGGCACTCCGCGAGCGCTTCGACCAGCCCGTCCACCTGCACACCCACGACACCGCAGGTGGCCAGCTCGGCACCCTCCTGGCCGCGATCGACGCCGGCGTCGATGCCGTTGACGTGGCGAGCGCCTCGATGTCCGGCACGACGAGCCAACCATCGCTGTCGGCCCTCGTTGCCGCGACTGACGGCAGCCTCCGGGAGACCGGGCTCGACCTCGGCGCCGTGTGCAGCCTCGAGCCGTACTGGGAGGCGGTCCGCGCGGTCTACCGCCCGTTCGAGTCCGGCCTGGCCTCCCCCACCGGTCGCGTCTACCGGCACGAGATCCCTGGCGGCCAGCTCTCCAACCTGCGGCAGCAGGCCATCGCTCTCGGCTTGGGCGAGCGCTTCGAGCAGGTCGAGGACATGTATGCCGCGGCCAACGACATCCTCGGCAACATCGTCAAGGTGACACCGAGCAGCAAGGTCGTCGGCGACTTGGCCCTCGCCCTCGTCGGCGCCAAGGCGGACCCCGCCGACTTCGAAGCCAACCCCACGGCATACGACATCCCCGACTCGGTCATCGGCTTCCTCGGGGGCGAGCTCGGCGACCCGCCCGGCGGCTGGCCCGAGCCGTTCCGGTCCAAGGCCCTGCAGGGTCGCACGGTCAAGCCACGGCTCACCGAGCTGACCGAGCAGGAGGAGGCCGCCCTGTCCCGTGACCCGCGGCCGACCCTCAACGAACTGCTCTTCCCCGGCCCCGCCAAGGAGTTCGCTGCGGCTCGGGAGAACTGGGGTGACCTGGCCGTCCTGGACACCCGAGAGTTCCTGCACGGGCTCGAGGTGGGAACCGAGCACGAGGTCGAGCTCGAGCCGGGAAAGACCCTGATCCTCGGGCTCCAGTCGGTGTCCGAGCCGGACGAGCGCGGCTTCCGCACCGTCATGTGCACGGTCAACGGCCAGCTCCGCCCCGTCCAGGTGCGCGACGCGAGCATCGCGGTCGACGCCAGGAGCGCCGAGAAGGCCGACCCGGCCCACGCCGGGCACGTCGCTGCGCCGTTCGCCGGGGTCGTGACGCTCGCGGTGGAGGAGGGTCAGCCGATCGAGTCCGGCTCGGTCGTCGCCACGATCGAGGCGATGAAGATGGAGGCCAACATCACCTCATCGGTGGGCGGCACCGTCGCGCGCCTCGCCGTCACCGGAACCCAGCAGGTCGAGGGCGGCGACCTGCTTCTGGTCGTCAGCTGAGCCGCATCCGTCGACGTGCCCGGGTTAGGGTGAGGGAGCAGGGGTCAAGAAGCGGCTCGTGCGGATCGGTATCCGAACCCACGAGAGGTGAGCAACATGGGACTGTCCGACAAGATGGACAACGCCAAGGACGACCTGGCCGGCAAGGCCAAGGAAGCCGCCGGCAAGGTGACCGACAACGAGCGGCTCGAGGCCGAAGGTGACCTCGACCAGCGCGGTGCCTCGGTGAAGCAGGCCGGCGAGAAGGTCAAGGACGCCTTCAAGAACTGAGCCAGAGACCTCGTCGGGGCGAGCACACGGTATGCCGTGCGCTCGCCCCTTCGTCGTGCCCTCGGAGGGCCGCGGCGGCCGGCGGGTTCAGGCGCGGACCGGCAGGAAGAGTGCGGAGTCGCCGAACTCGTGCCACAGGTACGCCTTCGCGACAGCCGCGTCGTAGGCCCGCTGGGCCACCTCGGCGCCGGCGACCGCCTCGACGAGGAGCAGGTGCGAGGCGTGCGGGTCGTGCCAGCCAGTGACGAGGCCGTCGACGACCTGTGGCGGATCGGCCGGGGTGACCACGCGCTCGGTCCAGCCACGACGGGCCACGACGCGCCCGTCCTCAACCGCTGACTCCAGAGCCCGGGTCACTGTTGTCCCGGCCGCGACGACCCGTCCACCCCCTGCCCGGACCGCGTTGACGAGCCGAGCCGTTGACTCGCCCACCTCGAAGCGCTCGGCCAACGGTGCCTCGCCGGCCTCCTGGGAGGAGACGCCCGTGTGCAGGGTCACCGGGGCGACGCCGACCCCGTTCGACACGAGCTCGGTGACGATCCCGGCGGTGAACGGCCTGGCCGCCGAGGGCATCTCGACGCTTCCCGGCCGGACGCCGAAGACGGTCTGGTAGTCCGCCAGCGGGTACCGGTGCGAGAGGTAGCCGTAGGCGATTGGCCGGCCGCGCCGCGCCAGGTGCCGGGCGAGGTCTCCGTCGGCGGATGCACGCCACAGACGGTTGCCGTGGCCGGTCGGGGACGAGCGCCTCGGGTACGGCTCGAGGAGGGTCACCACGACGCCGCCGGTTCGGAGCCGCTCGCCGGGCTCGGCGTCGAGGACAGACCGCGCGGCGTCCCCGGCCGTGCGGACCTCGACGACCCACGTCCCGTCGTCCAGCGGCGTCGCGGCGTGCAGGACGACGGGACCACAACGGCTGCTCGTGGCGTCGGCCTGACCGGCGACCGTGGCCGAGTCGTTGACGACGATCAGGTCGCCGGCCCGCAGGTACCGCGGGAAGTGGGCGAACGTGGTGTGGGTGATCCGCTCCGGCTCGGCCACGAGGAGCCGCACGCCGTCTCGGGCCATCCCCCGGCGCTCGGCGGGCGCCGATGCGAAGCTCCCGGGCGGCGCCACGAACTCGGTGGTTGGGCGGGCGTCCAGCGCCGTCATCGAGCGCCTCCCGAGTCGAGCGCCGCAGCAACGGGCACGTCGGCGGCGCGGTAACGGCCCGATGCCGGGCGGGCATCGAGGAGCGCGAGCAGGTGCGGCACGACGGAGTCCGGGAGCGGACGGTCCGAGAGGTCCTCGCCGGGGAAGGCGTCCTGGTGCATCTGGGTGCGCATGTCACCGGGGTCGACGACGTATGCCGTGAGCCCTTCCTCTGCCGCGAAGGTCAGCGTCAGGTGTTCCAGGGCAGCCTTGCTGGCTCCGTAGCCACCCCACGTCTCGTAGTGCTCGATCGCCGCGTCGCTCGTCACGGCGAGCAGCACCCCGTCCGAGCGGCGAAGAGCCGGCAGGAGGAACTGGGTCAGCGCGAGGGGTGCCACGAGGTTGGTGTCGAGGACCGCATGCAGCTCGGCCGGGGCGAGGTTGGCGAGGCGGCGCATGGGGAGCGGGCCGAGCGTGCTCGCGTTGTGGACGAGCAGGTCGAGCCGACCCAGGCGTCCGACGAGCGTGCCGAGATCGCTGCGGTGCCCGACTTCCGTGACGTCACCGCAGACGGTTGTGATGCCGGGTCGCTGCGCGTCGAGCAGCCGGTCAGCATCCCGCCCGTCCACGACGACGAGCCAGCCGCGGATGGCGAGGGCGTCGGCCAGGGCCAACCCCAGTCCCGCCGAGCCGCCCGTGATGAGTGCTACGGGCTCACTTGACCTGTTCATGCGCCCAGTCTTCAAGTTCAAGTATACTTGAAGTCAAGGACTTCTCTCGCAAGTGTTTGCATGGACAGGTAGGACATGGACACCCACGACATGCTCACCGTGAGCCAGGTCGCGACCCGCAGCGGGTTCGCGGCGTCGGCGCTGCGCTTCTACGAGGCGCAGGGCCTCATTGCTGCGCGGCGCAGTGGCGGCGGGCAGCGGCGCTACGAGCGCAGCGTGCTCCGCCGGCTTGCCTTCATCCGGGCGGCGAGCAACGTCGGGTTGAGCCTGGAGGAGATCGGCGCGGAGCTGGCTCGGCTGCCCGACGGGCGGACGCCGACCAAGGCCGACTGGCAGCGCATCACCAGGCACTGGCGAGGGCGGCTCGACGAACAGATCCGAGCGCTGCGCCAGCTTCGCGACGGGCTCGACTCGTGCATCGGCTGTGGGTGCCTGTCCCTCCAACGCTGTGCGATCAGCAACCCACTCGACCGGGCGGCGGCGGACGGCGGCGGGGCGGCATACCTCTCCGCCGTGCTGCGGCGCCCGCACCGCGCCACCTGAGACGCGGCAGACGGCTACCAGGAGCCGCCCGAGCCGGGGGCGAGGGCGCCGGCCGCTACCAGGAACCGCCGGAGCTGCCGCCGCCACCGCCGCCGTGGACCCGGGGGCGAGGGCGCCGGCCGCTACCAGGAACCGCCGGAGCTGCCGCCGCCACCGCCGCCGGAGAAGCCCCCGCCGCTGGAGAACCCGCTCGACCCCGAGGAACCCGGCGTCGACACGAAGGTGCCCGCCGCCGTCGTCGAGAAGTCGTCCATGCTGGACGCGAGCCCGCCGAACCCCCACGAGGGGTCCCACGCTCCGACCCACCAGATCGGCGCGACGATCGAGTGGCCCGCCGCCTCGGCGGCCGAGGCGACGTCCTGGAAGACCTTGGCCCACCGCTCGGCTACGCCGAAGACGATGGCATACGGGAGGTACTTCGAGAAGACGTCCTGGGCCTCCTCCCACGTGATCTGGTCGGCCTCGGCCGTCTTGAGGTACTCCTCGAAGCCGCGGGACTGGACGAGGACCGCGGTGCCGTCGGCAGTGCGGGCGGCCATCCGGGCACCAAGCACCCGGACCACGAGGCCGGTGGCGACGAACCCGAGTCCGAGCGGCCAGATCCGGACGCCATCGGCGCCGAACTTGGTGGTGAGGAAGCCGCCGAGCCAGAACGTGCCCACCGCGCCGAGCACC
>JBDTBX010000162.1:0-2709 GCA_039923915.1 Nostocoides sp.
CGGCGGTCCTCGCCGGTCAACTGACGATCGGCTGGTCCAACGACCTCATCGACCTCGTTCGCGACCGCGCCGCCGGCCGCAGGGACAAGCCCTTGGCCCGCGGGGACGTGTCGCCGGGTGTTGTCCGGACCGCCTTGGTCGTGACCGCCGTCGCCACCGTCGTCCTCTCGGTCGCGTGCGGACTGGCTGCTGGCGTCATCCATCTGGTCCTCGTCGTCGGGTCAGGGTGGGCCTACAACCTCGGGCTGAAGAGGACAGGAGCATCCTTCATCCCCTATGCAGTGGGCTTCGGGGCGCTGCCCCATGTTGTCACGCTCACCTCCGATGAAACTCCGAGCGTCCAGGCCTGGGTCACCGTGGCCGCAGCGCTGCTCGGCGTCGGCGTCCACCTGTTCAACGCTCTGCCCGACCTCGCCGACGACGCGGCGACCGGCGTCGAGGGCCTGCCGCACCGCCTCGGCGAGGCCCGGCTCCGGCTCGCCGCCACGCTCGCCCTGCTCGCCGCAACGGCTGTCTGCCTCCTCGGCGCAGCCCTTCCGGGAGCTGCGGCCGCGGCTGGCGCGCTGGTCGCCATCGCGCTGGCCGTCGTCCTGTGGCGCGGCCGCGGGCGGGTCCCGTTCGTCGGCGCCATCGGGGTGGCCGCCCTTGACGTCGTGGTCCTCGTCATCGGTGCCCGGTCCGCCTCGGGCTAGGGTGGCGGGACCGCCCGGCCCCCCGCCAACCCGAGGACAGCGCATGCGTTCTGCGTCCGAAGCACCTGCGGGCATGGCCGAGCAGGTCGTCCTCCTCGACGAGACCGGCCGGGCCGCGGGAATCGCCGACAAGCGCACTGTCCACCACGGCGCGACTCCGCGTCACCTCGCCTTCTCCTGCTACGTCTTCGACGCCGACGACAACGTCCTGCTGACCCAGCGGTCCGGCGCCAAACTCACCTTTCCCGGCGTGTGGACCAACACCGTGTGCGGTCACCCCGCCCCTGGCGAGACGATGACGGCCGCCGTATGCCGTCGGGCCCGCGACGAGCTCGGCCTCGTCGTCGAGGACCTCCGGCTCGTCCTGCCAAGGTTTGCCTACGTCGCCGAGATGAACGGCGTCGTCGAGAACGAGCTGTGTCCCGTGTTCGTCGGCCGGGCTGTGCTCGGCACGGCCGTCTCCCCCGACCCTGCCGAGGTCGACGCGACGCGATGGCACCCGTGGGCACAGGTCTGCGACGCGGTGCTCGCGGGTGAGCGACCCGTCTCCCCGTGGTGCGCCGACCAGGTCCGACTGCTCGCGTCGCTCGGGCCGACCCCGGCCGACTGGCCGGACGGCGACCCACTGGAGCTGCCCGCGGCGGCGGTGCTCTGACTCGGTCCTGCCGCCGGGCCGAGTCCATGGCGATGTTTGGGCGCGGCCCTTCACGGGTATGCGCCATGGGTGGGCCCAGCCGCCGAGCAGGCCAACGAGAACCTGCAAGGACGCCCGGCGCGACTGAGGACCCCACCGGCTGAAGCGGGCGATAATGAGTTGCGATCGGCTCACCGCCGGCCGGGGAGCCGATCGCCAAGGGAAACGAGCGACAAGGACCCACGTGACCAACGCGAACAGCTCCGAGGACGCCACGACGAGCCCGCACGATGATGAACCCGCGCCGACCGAGGTCCGCCAGAAGGGCCGGGCCAAGGCTGCAGCCGGCACCACCGCGATCGCCGTGTCACTGAGGCGCGGCCTGACCCAGATGGGTCCGACCCGGACCGTTCGCACCCTGTTGCGCCTCAACCAGACCGATGGGTTCGACTGCATGGGGTGCGCCTGGCCCGATCCCGAACCTGGCGAGCGGAAGACCGCCGAGTTCTGTGAGAACGGTGCCAAGGCCGTCGCCGAGGAAGCCACCAGGGCCCGCGCCGACCGCGCCTTCTGGGCTGCGCACAGCGTCCAGGAGCTGGCGACCTGGAGCGACTACGAGCTCGGCCACGCCGGGCGGCTGACCGAGCCGATGATCCTGCGGGAGGGCGGCACGCACTACGAACCGATCGGGTGGGACGCGGCATACGCCCTGTTCGGTGAGACGATCCGCGGGCTGGGCTCGCCGGACGAGGCGGTCTTCTACACCAGCGGACGAGCGAGCAACGAGGCGGCGTTCTGCTACCAGCTCTTCGCCCGCGCACTGGGCACGAACAACCTGCCCGACTGCTCGAACATGTGCCACGAGTCAACCTCGGTCGCGCTCGCCGAGACGATCGGCATCGGCAAGGCGACGGTCACCCTGGAAGACATCCACGACGCGTCCCTGCTCGTCCTCGTGGGCCAGAACCCGGGCACGAACCACCCCCGCATGCTCACCGCCCTGGAGAAGGCCAAACACAACGGCGCGACGATCGTGGCCGTCAACCCGTTGCCCGAGACCGGCTTGATGCGCTTCGACAACCCGCAGACTCCCCGCGGCCTCGCCGGGATCGGCACCAAGCTCGCGGACCACTTCGTCCAGATCCGCGCCAATGGCGACCTCGCGTTCTTCCCGGCCCTCGGCGCGATCCTCCTGGAGCGCGACGAGACGGCACGGGCTGCCGGGCTGCCGGGTCCGCTGGACCACGACTTCATCCAGCGGCACACCGAGGGGTTCAGCGCGTATGCCGCGCACGTCCGCTCCGTGGACTGGGCGGCCGTCGAGCGGGCGACCGGTTTGACCCGCCCGCAGGTCGAGTCGATCGCCGACCTCTTCGCGGCGTC
>JBDTBX010000163.1:0-3387 GCA_039923915.1 Nostocoides sp.
ACGCCCGGTTGTCCTCGGCGGCGCTGTCCGGCTCCCGGTCCTCGGGGTGGAACCAGGTGCACCAGCAGCTGGCGAACATGCCCTTGTTCCGCTCGACGAGAGCTGCGAAGTCGCCGAAAGTCTCCGACGTGAGTGCCCGGATCGTGTGGTTGGACATGTCGGCAAGGTACCGCGGGTTACGGACGTCCGGCGTCCCTGAGTCCACGCTGTCAAGACCCCGTACGCGCCGTCGCCGGCGAGGTGCACGGGCGGCGTCGGGACCCTGCTAGGAAGCGGGTAATCGCGTGACCTTGTCTTCCACATCGAGTCGCCCGACCGGCGGCGGTAGGACACATAAGTGCGCTCGGCGCACATGGCCGGTCGCCGCAGCGCGGCGCTTCACGGCAGGGCGGGAGCGGGGTGGTCTCCCTTGAACCGTTGGGCGGCCTCTCCTTCGGTCAGACCGTCGTCCGCCAGCCACTGGACAGCCCGGACCCGTGCCCTGGCCTCACGCAAGGTATGCCAGGGCGAGACCAGCTCGGGGTGTCGTTGATAGAGCTCATTTTTGAAGCGTCGGAACGCGCCCTTGCCCGCCAGCGAGCGGCTCAAGCGCTCTCCCGCGCCCCGGTCACTGACGCTGTCGGCGAAGTCGACCATGTCCTGGTACCAGACGTGGGACGGCAGGGGGTCGATCAGGATCAGGTC
Organism: Nostocoides sp.; assembly: GCA_039923915.1. GTDB lineage: Bacteria > Actinomycetota > Actinomycetes > Actinomycetales > Dermatophilaceae > Nostocoides. The sequence goes on from JBDTBX010000163.1 coordinate 685, forward strand.
CAGCTCGACTGGGTGCTCACCATCGATGCCCGTCTCGCTGGGCCGGAAAGCAACCTCGCCCGTTCTCGGGTCGATCAACCATCGATGCTCGTAGTCGGTCTGGGCGGCTGGCGCGGTGGCGATCTCGCCAACATCGATGGCGTTCGAGCACCCAGTCAGCGTAGGACGGGATTAGGTCAGGATTAGGTCGCGAGCACAAGGCACACGGTTATCGCGCGCTGCGCGACTCGCACCCTCCTGACCCGCCCTGGACAACAAAGGGGAGCCGGTGTGCCACACCTGCCTTGGTCGTTCGGAATGCAGGCTCGCGGCATCATCCCGGCTGTCAGCAGGAACGAGAGGGAGTCGCCGAGATCTGCCACCGGCTACGCCCCAGCCGCATGCCTTCGCCGTCGTCGGCCGTTCAGGCGAGTCGCGCCTCCAAGGAGATCGGCACGGCCTTGAGCGCCTGGCTCACGGGGCAACCCGCCTTGGCCTCCTCGGCCGCCGCCTGGAAGTCCTCGGGGGACATGCCGGGCACGCTACCCACGACGCTGAGCTTGATCTCGGTGATGCCGGTGCCGGGCACGAACGTGACGGCGGCCGTCGTGTCGAGCGTGGTCGGCGGGCTCCCGGCCTTGGCGAGCCCGTTGGAGAACGCCATGTTGAAGCACGAGGAGTGCGCGGCAGCGATGAGCTCCTCGGGGCTGGTCATGCCGTTCGGCTCCTCGGCGCGCGAGGGCCAGTTGACGTCGAACGTCCCGATGCTGGACGACTCGAGGGTGACCTTACCCGCGCCGGTGAAGAGGTCACCTTCCCAATGGCTGGTCGCGGTCCGTGTAGTTCCGGCCATGAGCACTCCTTCGTTCGTTCGTGCGTGTTGTCCCTGGTCCCTCCACCCTTGCGCGGGTTCGCACGTCTGACAAGGGGTTCGCTCACAGCTGCGCATGCGGCGCGGGCTCACCCCTTCGACGTCCGTGTCGTCGCACAGTTGCCAGGATCTCCTCGACAGCTCCGGACTTGGGTCGGCGGAGTCCTGCACGTAGTCGGTCGCTGACCTACCCGCGCACCCGCTGTCGCGACGGATGGACGCACTCCCTGGCAGGTCCCCGACCGCTCGTTTGACACTGCTACGCAATGGGCAGGTAAGCGCGGCTCAGCGTCCGTGGGGAGTGCAGATACACGAACGGTTGCCGTCGGCGTCCTCGACGACCCAGTAGGCGGGGGCGGCGGCGTCACTGACGAGCCGGCCACCCGCCTGGAGCACAGCGTTAAGGCGATGCTCACCGTTGTCGTGGGGGACCCACACGTCCAAGTGCCATCGCTGCGGGAAAGACTGCTCGGGCAGAGCCCACTGGGGGTCGGCCCCTGCTGAGCTCTGCCACCACACCGTGGGGACCTGGCCGCTGGCGTCGACGGGCTCGCCTCGTTCAAGGTTGGCTCCGAGCAAGGCTGCGTAGAACGGGCCCAGCCGTTGCGGGGCGACGGTGTCAAGGCCCAACTCGAGCTGGGTCAGACCCGAGACGTCAGCCTGGATCCCGACTTCCGCCGCCCGCCGACTGATCTGACGGGCGAGGTTGATGTCGCGGTCGGTGATGCCGTGCACGTCGTGACTGCTCAACGTGACAATGACGTCGGTGTAGGTGAGGGTGACGTCGGGGTGGTGGGCGGCGGCCTCGGCCACCTCAGCGACCATGTTCACTAGCGCCACGCCAGTGGCGAAGTCGCCCGTGCGGAACCGGGCCTTGATCCGGCCCAGGATTTGGCGCCAGTCCTCAATCCCTGCTTCGCGCACCTGTACCTCGGTCAGTATCCGCTTCGGGTCTTCCATCGTCTCGTTCGCTCCCTCGTGCCAAGGGCAGTGGTCCATCCCCCACGGTAGAGTGACAGCGGGTCGCAGGCATCAGCGTCCTCGACGTCGTCGGCGCGGGCAGCGGGCCGACTTGGCGCCCCGTCCCGGCGGTGTGACGCATTCTTTGCCGATCGGGCAGTTGGGATCTCTGGTCGAGTCAGGTGTTGGGTTGTTCGAGCACCTCGTGAACTCTGCGCTCGGGGCCATCGGCAACGTGGGCCGGCCCGCCAGCACCTAAGGATGCGCTGATTCTCGGCCGGTCGGGGTGGTGTCTGGCCGGGTGGGCGGGGCGGCGAAATGATGGGGCATGGACATGGATCAGCCCAGCTTCACCGATGTCGAGTACGGCAACCGTCGACGGGTCTCGCGCCGGGAGACGTTCCTGGAGACGATGAACACCACGATCCCGTGGGCGACCTGGGTGGCCCTGATCGATCCGGTCTATTTCGTGGACGGTCCGGGCAAGAAGGGTCGCAAGGCCAGGCCGGTGGAGACGATGCTGCGGACGTACCTGCTGCAGGTGTGGTTCTCGCTCTCGGATGAGGGGGTGGAGGACGCGATCTACGACTCCTATGCGATGCGCCGGTTCATGGGTCTGGACTTCGCTGTGGAGCAGGTTCCGGATGCCACGACGCTGCTGCATTTCCGGCATCTGCTGGAGAAGCACGCCATGGGGGAGAGATTGTTGGCGGCTCAGGGTGAGATCTTCGAGAGCCAGGGTTGGATCATGCGCGGCGACAGCATCGTGGACGCCACGATCATCGCGGCACCGTCCTCGACGAAGAACGCTGCTGGTGCGCGGGATCCGGCGATGCATCAGACCAAGAAGGGCAACCAGTGGTACTTCGGGATGAAGGCCCACATCGGGGTGG
>JBDTBX010000164.1:0-5608 GCA_039923915.1 Nostocoides sp.
GGCACCAGGTCGAGGACAGAAATGGCGGGGGAGGAGTCGCTCACCTGCGGTGCAGCGGTGGCACCAGCGGTGCTATTCCCGAGCCAGGTCATGGCGTGCCGATCCGTGGCCGTGCCCGACGGTGATAACGACCCTGCGGGGGACCGCTCCGGACTCCAGGCCCCTCAGCGCATCCACCGCCTCGGCGAGCGGGCCGGGCAAGGTCGAGCTTGGCTGCGCCGGGAAGGCCGGTGAGCTCTGCGCCGACCGACGCCGCGAGCTGCACGGCATACGAGCCCGGCCCCGCCGGAGGCACCGGTGATCAGTGCCCTCTGCCCGGAGGTGACCCAACCCGCGTCGACGACGGACTGAAGGTCGTTCTCCCGGAGACCGGGACGACCGCGGCCTGCGCCCAGGTGAGGTTCGCCGGGGGCGATCTTGTCCTCGCCGAGGTCCATCCCTATGGACGCGGTGGTTTGCCTGTGATCCAGGCGAGCAGCGGGGCGGCCACCGGTCCAGGCGCTCCGTTTGGGTCCAGCAGCAGGTCGTAGCCATGGCCGGCGGAGGGCTCCAGGAAGGTGCTGCCCTTCGGCGCGTGCGCGACGATGTCACGCGCCCCCCGTACGTCGGCCGCGCTCTCGGTGTCGGCCATTGCCACGAGAACGGGGACGTGCAGGGCGCGGCCGCCGCGCACCAACGTCATACCCGGCCATTCGATCGGACCGGACAGGTCCGCGGCCGCATCGACCTGGCCGTGACTCACCGCGGTGATCAGGGCGATGCTGCCACCCATCGAAGCGCCGACGAGCACGATCCGGCGGGCATGCAGGTCACGACGCGCAATGTCGATCGCCAGGGATGCCGCGTCGGTCGAGCCAGCCCCGTCAGGACAGTTGGCATCGCCGTACCCACACAGGTCGGTCGCGATGATCGCGAGCGATGGGTCCTCGACGATCTTCGCGGCGAACGGGAGCCAGCCGCACAGGCCGTTGCCGTCGGTCTGGTGCAGCAGCACCGCCACGGTCGACCCATGCCCGGCCGTGACCATCGGCACCTTCCCCCCGCGCGGATCGTGAGTCACGCGGTAGTGGAAGTCGGTGCGCGCGACCACGACCGGCTGTGGTCCACAGCGTTCGAGCGGACCGGGCGGGGTGACGTACGGCGCCTTGGTCGTCGTAGTCGACGCAGCTGCGGAGGGGGTTGGCGGCCCCGGCGCACCCTGCTCTCGGGGCGAACTGCCACAACCGGCTCCGACAGCGAGCAGCAGGACGGCCAGGATGCCGACGACGCGCGGTTGCATCGCTCGAATGTAGTTCGAGTTCGTACTATTCTGCAAGACATGCCCGCCAAAGCCCGATCCGTTGTCGGCCGCGTGGTCGGTACGGCTGACGGGAACATCCTGCTCGACCTCTTCGTCGTGGAGCAACGTGTGGGGCAGCTGCTGGACGCAGCATTGACGGGGACAGGCGTGCGGGCCGCGGAGTACGCGGTTTTCAGCCAGCTCGGCGCCGCCGCTCTGACCCCGGGCGAGCTCGGAGCGCGACTAGGCACCACCAAGTCCACGCTTGCCGGGCACCTGACAGCCCTCGAACGGCGTGGTCTCCTTTGTCGTCGTCCTCATCCGGCGGACGGCCGCTCACACCTGCTCGAGCTCACCGCCGGCGGACGAAGGACGCTGGAGCAGTGCCGAGCGCGGTTCCGGGCCACGCTCGCCGTGTTCGAGTCCGAGCTGCAGCACCCTCCCGCGGCCGCGCGGGTCATGCTCCTCGATGTCGATGAAGCCTTGGCCCGCGCGCTCGAGCGGTTAGCGAACTAGCCAGGACCGGCGGGGTGGAGCGGCGGCGGGTGCGGCAGGGCGGGCGGTGCGGTCGGAGGGGGGCCGGACGGTTGAGTCGCGAGCCCAGCATGTGGCGCCGCCCTCGCCCCGACCGTCCGCGATGTGGCGTGGTGTGCCCGTGACGTACTGCAGCGCCGCCAGCCCGGCCCTCACTATCGGCTAGCGCGACGAGCCTTACTCGTCGCGCAGACCTCCCGCACCCGGGGGGCTTTTGCTTTGTGGGGCGCTGCTCACCACCGCTGAAGGATCGCCGGCTGGACCGTTGATCACGAGGTCGGCCCCGCCGTACACGCCAAACGCCCTCCGGTTCAGCGGCCGGTCTGCCGTGCCGCAACGTGGCCATCGACGCGCACCGTGAAGTCACTCGGACGGAAACCGGCAAACATCAGCGGTCGACGCTTCTGGACCTCGATCGCATGCTCGTCTACGGTGACCTGCCAGTTCCGGGTCCGACCCAGGGAGAGCTGAGTGCGCGGCGACCAGGGGTTCTGAAGCAGCATAAGGCGATCTCCCACGGCCAGCCCGAGGCGCCCGGTCCAGCCGTTCCAGGCGAGCTGGGCGCGAGCACCCGCGACATCGAAGTCGATTCGCATGGCAACATCGTGGCACGAACCCGCGACGACTGTCGGCCCATCGCGACCGCGTCAGCGATCCAGCTCGGCGCCACCATGTGGACGGCTGTTCCGGTAGCGCCCTACGGCGTGGCAGGGTGTGCCCGTGACGTACTGCAGCGCCGCCACCGCGGCCCTCATTATCGGCTAGCGCGACGAGCCTTCCTCGTCGCGCAGACCTCCCGCACCCGGGGGGTCTTTTGCTTTGTGGGGCGCTGCTCACCACCGCAGCGCCACCCCGAAGCAGGGCGCAGCCGGTCGCCACCCCTGACCGGCCGCGGGCGCGACGTTCGAGACGATGGGACAGCACGGCATACCGCTCCACGACGCACGACCAGACCGAGCCGAAGGCGACCTGATGACCGACTTCCACGTCTACGACACGACCCTGCGCGATGGTGCGCAGCAGGAGGGGCTCAACCTCTCCGTCGCGGACAAGCTGGCCATTGCGGCGCACCTGGACGACCTCGGCGTCGGCTTCATCGAGGGCGGCTGGCCGGGCGCGAACCCCAAGGACACCGAGTTCTTCGCGCGGGCCGCTACGGAGTTGCCGCTGCGCAACGCCACCCTCGCGGCGTTCGGGGCGACGCGGCGTGCTGGGGGCGCCGCGTCCTCCGACCCCCTGATCCGGGCCCTGCTCGACAGCCAGGCGCCGGTCGTCACCCTCGTCGCCAAGAGCCACATCGGCCATGTCGAGCGCGCGCTGCGGACGACGGGTGCCGAGAACCTGGCGATGATCCGCGACACCGTCTCGTTCCTGCGCGGGGAGGGGCGGCGGGTGTTCCTTGATGCGGAGCACTTCTTTGATGGGTATGCCGTGGACCGGGCCTATGCGTTGGAGGCGGTCCGCGTGGCGATGGAGAGTGGCGCCGAGGTGGTCGCGCTGTGTGACACGAACGGCGGCATGCTCCCCGGCCAGATCGGCGACCTCGTGGCCGACGTTCTCGACGCGACAGGTGCGCGGCTCGGCATCCACTGCCACAACGACACCGGCTGCGCGGTGGCCAACTCGATGGCCGCGCTCGACGCCGGTGCGACCCACGTGCAGGGCACGATCAACGGCTACGGGGAGCGGACCGGCAACGCCGACCTGCTCACCGTCGTATCCAACCTGCAGACCAAGCTCGGCCAGCAGGTCATCGAGCCGCACCGGCTCCGGGACGCGACCCGGATCGCGCACGCGATCAGCGAGGTGACCAACGTGCCGCCGTACTCCCGCCAGCCCTACGTCGGGGCCAGCGCCTTCGCGCACAAGGCCGGCCTGCACGCGAGCGCGATCAAGATCGACCCCGACCTCTACCAGCACACCGACCCCAAGGCCGTCGGCAACGACATGCGGATGCTCGTCTCCGACATGGCCGGTCGCGCCTCGATCGAGCTCAAGGCCCGCGAGCTCGGTCAGGACCTCTCCGAGGACAGCGTGACCGTCCAGCGGGTGCTCGCGCGGGTCAAGGACCTCGAGCTGCGCGGCTACACGTTCGACGCGGCTGACGCGTCGTTCGACCTCTTGCTGCGCCGGGAACTCGGGCAGCTGCCCGACTACTTCGACGTCGAGTCGTGGCGGGTCATCACGGACCGGCGTGGCGAGGGCGACGCGATGTCGGAGGCCACCGTCAAGGTCAGCGCGGGCGGCCAGCGGGTCGTCGCCACCGGGGAGGGGAACGGCCCGGTCAATGCCCTGGACCACGCCCTGCGCCAGGCCCTGCTACCGGCATACCCGGAGCTGGATGCCCTGGAACTCATCGACTACCGGGTCCGGATCCTCGACGCGGCCCACGGCACCGACGCGGTGACCCGGGTGCTCATCGAGACCTCCGACGGGACCTCGTCCTGGGAGACGATCGGCGTCGCCGCCAACATCGTCGAGGCGTCCTGGCGGGCCTTGGTCGAGGGCGTCACCTATGGCCTGCTCCGGGCCAAGGTCGCCGCCCGCTGAGCTCGATGACGGAGAAGTACCCGTTGGCGGAAGAGGTTTCGCCAGGGCCTCCGCGAGGTTGGGGTCTCCGCGGGGTTGGCGTCACCTGGATGTCCCTTGGCTGGACACGTCGAGGACGGAGTCGACTGCCTGAAGCAGCCTGTGCCGCAAGGCATTCGAACGCTCGCTGAATGCACGCTGGGCGGTCACGTAGGCCGCCTTGCCGACCGGCGTCTCGATGGCCACCGGCTCGTAGCCCAGGTCGGCGAAGTCGTAGGGCGATGCCCGCATGTCGAGCTCGCGGATGTCCCGTGCCAGTTCGAAACAGTCGACCGTCAGCTCGCTCGGGATCGCCGGTGCCAGCTTGAAAGCCCACTTGTAGACGTCCATCCCGGCGTGCAGGCACCCCGGCTGCTCCAACGCCACCTGGGTATCCCGGGTCGGGCGCAGGGTGTTGAGAGGCGCGGCCGAATCGGTGAAGAACCGGTACGCGTCGACGTGTGAGCACTTGATCCGGTGGGTCTCGACGACCTCATCGGTCCCGGTCGGGCCGAGCCGCAGCGGCCAGCCTCGGTGGCGGAGCTCGTCGTCGCCGAGTCGGTGCACCATCGCCCACTCGTGCAGTCCGAAGCACCCCAACTGCGCCGGTCGTTCCGCTGTGCGGGACAGCAGCTCACGGACGAATCGTATTGTGCTGCCACGCTTTGCGAGGTATGCCGGGAGGTCGAGTTCGAGAGACTCGTCGTCGGGGGAGGTGACGTAGAAGGCCCAGTCGGCGCGCGGCAGAGAAGATGCACCGGCGAGGCGCACGCCGGGGCCCGGATGCCACCGCCGGAGCTGCACGGGGGAGTGGTGGTAGTAGGTGAAGAGGAAATCCTCGACGGGGTGTGGCTCACCGACTGCACGGCGAGAGAGGTGCCCGGCCGTCAGGGCATCGACGCGGGCATGGTGCGCCGCCTCGGCTGCCTCCCAGGCCGGTCGCCCCAGGACCGGCGAATTCCCAGCCAGATCACCCACGAACTCGAGGCTATCGGGCGTACCCTCACCGAGGGCCCGGGTCGAGCCCACCAGGCAGGACAGGCATCAGGAGAATTCATGCAACGAGGCATGCGCACCCTCGTCGGAGCCGTCGCCACCGCCCTCGCGGTGGTCGCCGGATCGGCTGCAGCACAAGCGAGTCCGAGCCCGACGGGGCAGGTCCACGCGATGGGCTACTACGTCGCCCTCGGCGACTCGCTCGCCGCCGGCTACCAGCCGGGCGTCGGC
>JBDTBX010000165.1:0-6687 GCA_039923915.1 Nostocoides sp.
CGACCTGGCCATCGACCGGGGTTCCCGAGTCGTCGTGCTCGGCCTCAACGGCGCTGGCAAGACCACGCTGCTGCGGATCCTCGCCGGCGTCGACAGCCCTGACACCGGCCAGGTCGAGCCCGGTCACGGTCTCAAGATCGGCTACTACGCCCAGGAACACGAGAATCTCGACGTCACCCGCACCGTCCTGCAGAACATGAAGACGGCGGCCCCCAACCTGGGCGAGACCGATGTCCGCAAGACGCTGGGCTCCTTCCTCTTCAGCGGTGACGACGTCGACAAACCGGCCGGGGTGCTCTCCGGTGGCGAGAAGACCCGCCTGTCGCTCGCGCTGCTCGTGGTGTCCTCGGCCAACGTGCTCCTTCTCGACGAGCCCACCAACAACCTCGACCCGGCTTCGCGGGCCGAGATCCTCGGTGCCCTGCGCACCTACAAGGGTGCTGTCGTCCTCGTCACCCACGACGAGGGAGCCGTCGACGCCCTGGAGCCGGAGCGCATCCTGCTTCTACCCGATGGTGTCGAGGACCTGTGGGGCGCCGACTACCGCGACCTCGTCTCCCTCGCCTGAGGTGACCGGACCAGCCCCGCGCCGCCCGGCATACGGGAATCGGTGTCTCCTGCGCGTGGTTGCATGAGGTTGTGAGCAACGGCAACTGGCAGGTACTGCATTCGATGACGCGGGGCGACGCGGTCAAGGAGCGCAAACTGGCGCCCGGAACCGCGCGCCGGGTGATGTCGTATGCCGGTCCGTTCCGGTCGGTCATCATCTCCTTCCTCGTGCTCACCGTGATCGACTCAGCCCTCGTCGTCGCCAGTCCGCTCCTCCTCCAGCGGCTCGTCGACGACGGCGTGACGCCCAAGAGGGCGGGCGTCGTCATCGGGTTGGCCATCACCGTGGCGGTGATCTCGCTGCTCGATGCCGGGCTCACGCTCATCCAGCGCTGGCTGTCGTCGAGGATCGGCGAGGGGCTCATCTACGACATGCGGCGCGAGGTGTTCGGGCACGTGTTGCGCCAGCCCATCGCGTTCTTCACCCGCGCGCAGACCGGCGCCCTGGTCACCCGGCTCAACAGCGACGTCGTGGGTGCGCAGCAGGCGTTCACCTCGGTGCTCCAGAGCCTGGTCAGCAATGCGATCTCGCTCGTCCTCATCCTCATCGCCATGGCGACCCTCTCCTGGCAGCTGACGCTCGGCGCCCTGCTGCTCGTGCCGTTCTTCATCATTCCGGCGCGACTGCTCGGCCGGCGGCTGGCCGGTCTCGCGCACGAGCAGATGGTCCTCAACGCCGACATGGGCACCCGGATGACCGAGCGGTTCAACGTGGCCGGCGCGCTGCTCGTCAAGCTTTTCGGTAGTCCGACCCGCGAGGACGCCGAGTACGCCGAGCGGGCCGGACGGGTGCGCGATGTCGGCATCCAGGTCTCGGTCAACCGCACCGTCTTCATGGTGGCTCTCGGCCTGGTCGCCTCGCTCGCGACGGCGATGATCTACGGCTTCGGCGGTGTCATGGCCGTCAACGGGACCCTGACCATCGGCACCCTGCTCGCCCTGGCAGCCCTGCTGGCCCGGCTCTACGGACCCCTGATGGCGATGTCGCAGGTCCGTGTCGACGTCATGACCGCGTTGGTGTCCTTCGAGCGGGTCTTCGAGGTGCTCGACCTGCCGCCGCTGGTCGCCGAGGCCGAGCACGCCACCCCGATCCCGGCCGGGCCGGTGACGGTCGTGCTCGACGACGTCCACTTCCGCTACCCCTCCGCCGACGAGATCTCGCTGGCGTCCCTCGAGTCCGGTGCCACCGGTGATCGCAAGGGCAGTGGCGAGATCCTCCGCGGCGTGTCCTTCGTCGCCGCGCCGGGCCAGCTCGTCGCCCTCGTCGGCCCGAGTGGGGCAGGCAAGACGACGATCACCTCCCTCGTCGCCCGGCTCTACGACCCCACGTCCGGCACGGTCCGGGTCAACGGCGTCGACCTGCGCGCCGCCACCCTGGACTCGTTGCGCTCCATGGTCGGCGTCGTCACCCAGGAAGCGCACCTGTTCCACGACACGATCCGGGCCAACCTTGTCTATGCCCGCCCCGGTATCACCGAGCAGGAGATGGAGGCCGCGCTCCGGGCCGCCCAGGTCTGGACCCTCGTCGACTCCTTGCCAGAGGGGCTCGACACGGTCGTCGGCGACCGAGGGCACCGCCTGTCCGGGGGTGAGAAGCAGCGACTCGCCATCGCCCGGCTGCTGCTCAAGGGCCCCGGTCTGGTCGTGCTCGACGAGGCGACCGCGCACCTCGACAGCGAGTCGGAGCTGGCCGTCCAGCGGGCCCTGGACGCGGCCCTGGCCGACCGCACCGCCCTCGTGATCGCCCATCGGCTCTCGACCGTCCGCGACGCCGACCTGATCCTCGTCGTCGACGGCGGTAGGGTCGTCGAGCGTGGCCGCCACGACGAGCTGCTCGCCGCGGGCGGGCTGTATGCCGAGCTCTACGAGATCCAGTTCCGGGAACAGGCGGTCGAGCAGGCCGAAGCCGGCGTCTGACCCGCACCTCACTCGTCCTCTTCGTCCCAGATCCGGACCTTTTTGGGCCCGGGGACGTAGGTCGGGTCGGTCTCGCGCCATTCGCGCCGGACACCGAGGAAGACCAGCCCGAACCCGGCGACCATGAACAGCCACCACTGGTAGGCGTAGGCCTGGTTCGGACCGAGGTCGCGGTCGGGCGGATCGAGGGTCAGCGGACGGGGAACCGCGGCCGTCCCGTCCGCCGGTCGCTCGGTCTCCAGGTTCAGGTACGCGCCAGCCACCGTTGCCTGCCACTGGGCCGCCGCACCGGCGAGGTTGAGGGTTGAGAGCTGGCCGGCCGGCATACGACGTCCGTCGTAGGCTTCGCCGGGCCGCAACCACCCGACGAGGGTCACCGACCCGGCCGGGGCGGGCGGGACACTCGGAACCGTCGCAGCGCCCTGGTCGGACGAGGCGATCCAGCCGCGGTCGACGACGAGCAGCCGACCCGTCGAGAGCTGGAACGGCGCCAGGACCTCGAACCCGGTGGCGCTCCCACGTTGCCGGTTGCGGACGAGCACGGGCGGGCGATCGGCATACGAGCCGGTGATGGTGACCCGGGTCCAGTCCTGCTCGGGGCGTAGCGGGTCGGTGCCACCGAGGACCTCGTCGATGGGGACCGGCGCCGCTCGGAAGTGCGCGTCGAGCAGGGCGTTGCGCTCGACCTTGGTCTCGTGCCGCCCCCACTGCCAGACACCCAGGTAGTAGGAAGCCACCGCGAAGAGCGCCGCCGCCGCCAGGGCCGTCAACCACCGGCGGGTGAACAGGACGCGGACCACCCGGCCACGCTAACCGCCCCTCCGAGCGCCGACGTAGGCTGGGGTCCATGACCGACCTGCCGATGCCGACGGTGCGCACGCCCGCCCCGACGTCCGGCGGGCTGGTCGACACCTTCGGTCGGGTCGCCCGCGACCTGCGCGTCTCGCTGACCGACCGGTGCAACCTTCGCTGCACGTACTGCATGCCCGAGGCCGGTATGCCGTGGCTGCCCAATGCCACCCTGCTCACCGACGAGGAACTGATCCGGGTGATCGCCATCTTCGTCGGCCTCGGCGTCGACCAGGTCCGATTCACCGGCGGCGAACCGCTACTGCGTCCCGGGATTGTCGGGCTCGTCGAACAGGTCGCCGCGCTGACCCCGAGGCCGCGGATCGCGTTGACGACCAACGGCGTAGGTCTCGCACGGGTGGCCCCCGCACTCAAGGCGGCCGGGGTCGACCGGGTCAACATCAGCCTCGACACGATCGACCGCGAGGAGTTCCGCGCCCTGACCCGGCGCGACCGGTTGCCCGCCGTCGAGGAGGGCCTCGCCGCCGCGCGCGACGCCGGCCTCACCCCGGTCAAGGTCAACGCCGTCGCCATGCGAGGCATCAACGACGAGTCGATCCCCGACCTGCTCGGCTGGTGCCTCGAGCGGGGCTACGAACTGCGGTTCATCGAGCAGATGCCGCTCGACGCGGACCACGCGTGGACGGCGGAGGCGCTGGTATCGCGCGAGGAGATCCTCGACCGGCTCGCGGGGCGGTTCACGCTGAGCCCGCTCCCGGCCTCGGCGCGTGGGAGTGCGCCGGCCGAGCTCTTCCTCGTCGACGGCGGCCCGGCGACCGTCGGTGTCATCGCCAGCGTGTCCACCCCGTTCTGCGCCGACTGCGACCGGGTGCGGCTCACTGCCGACGGACAGGTCCGCAACTGCCTGTTCAGCGAGGTCGAATCCGACCTGCGCACCCCGCTGCGCGAGGGCGCGACCGATGCCGAGCTGGCCGCCGTCATCCGCGGCGAGATGTGGCGCAAGCTGTCCGGCCACCACATCGGCGCCACCGACTTCCACCAACCTGAGCGGTCGATGTCCGCCATCGGCGGCTGACCCCCAGACCGACACGGCCTACCCGAGGTTTCGCGGTGCCGGAGGGCTGGAGCGCCAGTTTCGTGCTCGGTCGGGGGTCAGCCGGCGTCGGCGGGGATGTCGGCGACCGGCACGCGGTCCTTGAGGAAGCCGCGCACACCGAGGAAGGCCCCGAGTGACTCCTCGTGGTCGGCGCAGGCGAGCCAGACCTTGCGGCGGGCGGTGTCGTGGAGCTTCGGGTTGTTCCAGAGCAGGGCGGTGCGGGCCTGCGCGCGGCAGCCCTTGGCGGAGCAGCGCAGATCGTCCGATGCCGCAGCCTCGGTCATTGGGGGATGTGGAAGTTGGACGACGGCCCGGGGTCGCGCTGCATACGGCCGAAGGCACGCGGGGCGACGGCGTTGGCCGCGACCACGGCGAAGTACGGTAGGAAGACGGCCAACACGACGAACGTCCAGCGGATCCAGCCCTCGGTGAGGAAGGCCAGGATGAACGACGCCGTCCGGATGCCCATGGTGAACAGGTAGCGCTTGATCCGGGCCGACTGGTCGTCCTGGAGGTTCTCCGGAGCCGTGGTCACCGACTGCACCGGAGGCGCCGGATTCTCTCGGTTCCGCCTCACGGGGCCAGCCTAACCCCGCATCGTCGGACCAGATCCGGCGCGCGGGACCGGTCGTTGTTACCCATGGGTAGTCCACTAGCGTCGGACGTCGAACCGCCTCGACTCCCGAGCGGGCCAGGACGACCAAGGAGCACACGTGTCAGGTACCGGCAGGGCGTTGGTCACCGGGGGAAACCGGGGGATCGGACTGGCCGTCGCCAACGAACTGCAGGCTGCTGGGCACCAGGTCGCCGTCACCTACCGCAGTGGCGAGCCGCCGCAGGGGCTGGTCGGCGTCACGTGTGAGGTCACCGACACCGCCTCGGTCGACCAGGCCTTCGCCGACGCCGAGACCAAGCTCGGCGGGCCGATCGACATCCTCGTCGCCAACGCGGGCATCACCCGCGACCAGCTCCTCATGCGCACGAGCGACGAGGAGTTCGAGTCGGTCATCGACACCAACCTCGGCGGCGCTTTCCGCTGTGCGCGGCGTGCGAGCAAGGGCATGATCCGGCTGCGAAGGGGGCGGATCATCTTCATCTCCAGCGTCGTCGGGCTCTATGGCTCGGCCGGTCAAGCCAACTACGCAGCGAGCAAGTCGGGCCTGGTCGGACTGGCCCGTTCCATCTCCCGCGAGCTAGGTGGCCGGGGCATCACGGCCAACGTCGTCGCACCGGGCTTCATCCAGACCGACATGACCGAGGCGCTGCCCCCCGATCGCAAGGAGGCCTACCTCGGCGCCATCCCGGCCGGCCGGTTCGGGCAGACCCTGGAGGTCGCATCGGTCGTGCGCTTCCTCGCCAGTGACGAGGCGGCCTACGTGACCGGCGCCGTCATTCCCGTCGACGGCGGCCTCGGCATGGGCCACTGATAACACCGCACACCCACGGACCGCCACCAGGCACGACCCCCGAGAGGACCACCAATGTTGTTGCAGGGCAAGACGTTGCTCATCACCGGCGTGCTGATGGACTCCTCCATCGCCTTCCACGTGGCCAAGCTCGCCCAAGAGCAGGGCGCCACCGTCGTCCTGACCTCGTTCGGGCGCACGATGCGGATCACTTCGGCCATCGCCAAGCGGCTGCCGACCACGCCCGAGGTTCTCGAGCTCGACGTCACCGACACCGAGCACCTCGACACCCTCGCCGACCGGCTCCGCGAGCACGTCGCCCACCTCGACGGCGTGCTGCACTCGATCGGCTTCGCGCCCCCGGGAGCCTTCAACTTCCTCGAGGGCACCTGGGAGGACGTCGCGACGGCGCTGCACACCTCCGCCTTCAGCCTCAAGGCCCTCGCGACGGCTGCCCTGCCGCTCATGGCCGACGGGGGATCGGTCGTCGGGCTGACCTTCGACGCCAAGTTCGCCTGGCCGGTGTATGACTGGATGGGCGTCGCCAAGGCAGCGTTCGAGTCGACCAACCGCTACCTCGCTCGTGACCTCGGCCCCAAGGGTGTCCGGTGCAACCTCGTGGCCGCCGGCCCGATCCGGACGACCGCTGCCAAGTCGATCCCCGGGTTCGAGGCATTCGAGCGGGTGTGGGACGAGCGGGCGCCGCTGGGCTGGGACGTCAACGACCCCGTGCCGGCCGCCATGGCGTGTGCCGCGCTGCTCTCGGACTGGTTCCCCGCGACGACGGGCGAGATCGTCCACGTCGACGGCGGGGTCCACGCCATGGGTCAGTGACGGGCTCGGTGGCCT
>JBDTBX010000166.1:0-6293 GCA_039923915.1 Nostocoides sp.
GGTCAGGCCGCTACGGGTGACCCCGTAGACGCTGCGGAACTGCGATGGCGTATAGCCGCACACGGCATACGGAAGGTGCGAACCCTGGAACTTCGGGTCCTGCGTGTCGACCTGAACTCCGTAGGAGGCGTTGCACGGTCCGGCGTTGACGAACCCGGGGGGCGGGCCCAGCGAATCACCACCGGCGGCCGGCTTGGGCTTGGCCGAGGGGGTGTCCTTGGCGGCCAGACCCGTCGTGGCACCAGGCTGCACCTGGTGACCCAAGGTGTCCAGCCCGGAGACGGCCAGGACATCGCCGGCCAGCGTGTCAGGAACCGTCACGTCGCTCGTCGACCCCAGGACGCTCACCCCGTTGACCGTGAATTGCCGCACCCCGGCAGTGAAGGCCGAGTTGATCGCCGTGGCCGAACCGGACACGGAGACGAAGTGATTGTCCGGGCCGACCCCGTGGACACGCAGCCCGGCCCCCTTGAGCCAGGACTCGACGGCCGACACCTGAGCAGCCGTGGGCGCGAACTGCGAACGGTAGGCGCTCTCGCTGAGGTACTGGCCGTACTGCGACGAGGACGGGTCGGAGACGGCGGCGGCCAAGGCGGTGAGCCCGGCGCCGTTGCGGGGGGCCAGCCAGACCTTGGCGCTCACGGCGTCCTTGGTCGGGACAGCCGAAGAGCGGCCCGCGTGGGCGGCCCAGCTCGATGCCTTGCTGACTGTGTGACGATGCCCGCCTGTCTGGGCGGACGCCGAGCCCGCGGCGGCGGCGGTGGCCACCCCAAGGCTCAGGACGGCGAGGGCCGCAAGTGTTGTGCGGCGCGTGGAAACTACTGCCATGACACTCCTTGATTCGTGGATCGGCTGGGATGGCCAGCCTCGATCAACCTAGAGGCGCCATCGACGATGAGGCCGAGCGCGGGCCCATGACATTTGTCATGACTTCCTGCGGCGGCAAGCCCCGTGACCGTGCGCAGTTCCGGTCCGTGGATGCCCCGGACGTCAATCCTCCTGCCGAGGGCGGACTAGTGCGCGGCCATCCGGTCCCGTCCGGCGGCGCCCAGCACGGTCAACGGGAGCAGGGACTTGCCGGTCGGCCCGACCTCGATCTCGGTGCCCATCTGCGGGCACACACCGCAGTCGAAGCAGGGCGTCCAGCGGCAGTCGTCGACCTCGGTCTCGTCCAGGGCGTCGAGCCAGTCCTGCCAGAGCCACTCCTTGTCCAGCCCCGAGTCGATGTGGTCCCACGGCAGCACCTCGGCCTCACCGCGCACGCGGGTGGTGTACCAGTCGACGTCGACCCCGTATGCCGGGAGCTCGGCTGCCGCACACCGCATCCAGCGCTCGTAGGAGAAGTGCTCGCTCCACCCGTCGAAGCGACCACCGTCACGCCAGACCGCTTCGATGACGCGCCCCACTCGCCGGTCGCCCCGGGAGAGAAGTCCCTCGACGATGCCGGGCTTGCCGTCGTGGTAGCGGAACCCGATGGCCGCGCCGTAGCGGCGGTCGGCCCGGATCGCGTCACGCAACTTGGCCAGGCGGGCGTCGGTCTCGTCTGCACCGAGTTGCGCGCACCACTGGAACGGGGTGTGCGGCTTGGGGACGAAGCCGCCGATCGAGACGGTGCATCGGATGTCGCGCGTGCCCGAGACCTCCCGGCCGGTCTCGATGACCCGCTTGGCCAGCTCGGCGATCTGCAGGACGTCGTCGTCGGTCTCGGTCGGGAGCCCGCACATGAAGTAGAGCTTGACCTGGCGCCAGCCGGCACCGTAGGCCGCAGCCACGGTGTTGATCAGGTCCTGCTCGGTGACCATCTTGTTGATGACCTTGCGGATCCGCTCCGAGCCGCCCTCCGGAGCGAAGGTGAGCCCCGAGCGGCGACCGTTGCGGGTCAGCTCGTTGGCCAGGTCGATGTTGAAGGCGTCGACCCGGGTGGAGGGCAGGGACAGCCCGGTCTGGGTGCCCTCGTAGCGGTCGGCGAGACCCTTGGTGATGGCAGCGATCTCGGAATGGTCCGCCGAGGACAGCGAGAGCAGGCCGACCTCCTCGAATCCCGTTGCGGCCAAACCGCGTTCGACCATCTCGCCGATACCGGTGATCGAGCGCTCACGGACCGGTCGGGTGATCATCCCGGCCTGGCAGAAGCGGCAGCCGCGGGTGCAGCCACGGAAGATCTCGACCGACATCCGCTCGTGCACCGTCTCGGCGAGGGGCACCAGCGGCTGCTTCGGGTAGGGCCAGGCGTCGAGGTCCATCACGGTGTGCTTGGCGACCCGCCAGGGGACGCCGTGCGCGTCGGGAGCGGGGGCGACCCGCTGGATCCGCCCGTCAGGCAGGTAGGACACGTCATAGAAGGCGGGCACGTAGACCCCGCCGGTCCGGGCCAGGCGCAGCAGCAGCTCCCGCCGACCACCTGGCATACCCTCGCGCTTCCACGCGGCGATGTGGTCGGTGACCATGAGCACCGCCTCCTCGCCGTCGCCGATGATCGCGGCATCGATGAAGTCGGCGATCGGCTCAGGGTTGAACGATGCATGACCGCCGGCGACGACGATGGGGTCCTCGTCGGTGCGGTCGGCCGCGTGAAGGGGAATCCCGCCCAGGTAAAGGGCGTTGAGCATGTTCGTGTAGCCGAGCTCGGTCGAGAACGAGAACCCGAACACGTCGAAGTCACGGACCGGCCGGTGCCCGTCGACGGTGAACTGCGGCACCCCTTGCGCGCGCATGAGGGCTTCCATGTCCGACCACACGGCATACGACCGCTCGGCGAGGGCATCGGCCCGCTCGTTGAGCACTTCGTAGAGGATCATGACGCCCTGGTTGGGGACGCCGACCTCGTAGGCGTCGGGGTACATCAGCACCCACCGGACCGTGGCGTCACCGGCGACGTCCCAGTCCTTGACGGTCGAGTTCAGCTCCCCGCCGACGTACTGGATCGGCTTGCTGACCTTCTCGAGCAGAGGCTCGAGGGCAGCGAAGAGGGACTCACCGGGCATTGCCCAAGGTTAGGCGCCGGAGCCGCCTGCGACGAATCCGGGCACGCTGGAGCAGTGGCGTTCAGCCAGGCCGAGATCCGGGTCCGCCTCAGCCGGTGTAGTGGGCGTCGAGCAGGTCCTGGAACTTGTCGGAGACGACCTTGCGCTTGAGTTTCATGCTGGGCGTCAGCTCGCCGGCCTCGACAGTCAGGTCGTGGTCCAAGATGGTGAACCTCTTGATCGACTCCCAACGGTTCAGCGTCGCGTTCAGCTGGTCGATGTAGCCCTGCATCATGGCGTGCGCCTCCGGCGAGCTGACCACCTCGGCATACGGCTTGCCGGCCATCCCGTTGGCGGCCGCCCACGCCGGGATCGCGTCGGCGTCCAAGGTGACCAGGGCGGAGACGAAGTTGCGGCCGTTGCCATGGACGACGAGCTGGCTCACCCACGGGCAGATCCCCTTGAACGTGGACTCGATCGCGGACGGCGCGACGTACTTGCCGTTGCTCGTCTTGAACAGGTCCTTCTTGCGGTCGGTGATCCGCAGGAAGCCACGACTGTCGACCTCGCCGATGTCACCGGTGTGGAACCAGCCGTCGTCGTCGAGCGCCTCGGCCGTCGCCTCGGGGTTGTTGTGGTAGCCGTCCATGATGCCGTCGCCGCGGATGAGGAGCTCGCCGTCGTCGGCGAACCGGTGCTCCAGGCCGGGGAGGGGCCAGCCGACGGTGCCGACCTGGTGGGCCTTGATCCGGTTGACGAAGGCCCCCGAGCCGGACTCGGTGAGACCGTAGCCCTCGGCGATCAGCAGCCCCACGGAGGCGAACCAGCGGTTGATGTCCTGGTTGAGCGCGGCCGAGCCGGACACGAAGAAGCGGAGCCGACCGCCGAAGCGCTGGCGCACGGTGGACAGGACCAGCTTGTCGGCCACGGCATACTGCCGCGCGAGCATGCCGGAGGGCTTCTTGCCCTGCTCGGCGAGGGCCGCGACCTTGCCGCCGACGCCGACCGCCCAGGTGAACAGCTTGAGCTTGATCCCCCCCTCGGCCTCGACGGTCATCATGATCCGCGCGTAGACCTTCTCGAAGATGCGGGGGACGGCGGCCATGAACGTCGGCTTGACGACCGTCAGGTTCTCCACGATCTTGTCGATCCGGCCGTCGATGGCGGTGGCGAAGCCGATCTGGACGTTGATCGTCAGCAGTTGCTTGCCGAACACGTGGGCGAGCGGCAGCCACAGGTACTGCAGGTCGTCCTCGTGCAGGATGTCGATGGCCTGGGTGGTGGCGGCCTGATAGGTCCAGGTGCGGTGCAGCAGCCGGACCCCCTTGGGACGGCCCGTGGTGCCCGAGGTGTAGATGAGGGTCGCGAGCTGGTTGGGGTGCATCGCGTCGATGCGGGCGTCGACGGCGCCCGGATTGTGTGACAGCAACTCGGCGCCGAGGGCTTCCACATCGGCGAGCGAGATGAGCCAGTCGCCCTCCGCGTCGCCCTCGAGGACGATGACCTTGGCCACCCCGGGCACCTGATTGCGGATGGACATGAGCTTGGCGACCTGATCGGCGTTCTCGGCGAAGACGACCTTGCAGTCGGCATCGCCGATGATGAACGCGACGTCCTCGGTGATCGTCGTCGGGTAGATCGTCGTCGTCGCAGCGCCGGCGCACGTCGTCGCGAGGTCGGCCAACGCCCACTCGTACCGGGTGCCGGACGCCAGACCAACGCGCTGCTCACCCTGCACGCCGAGGGCGATGAGGCCGGCCGCGAGGTTGTCGACGCGCTCCTTGGCCTGGCCCCAGGTGACGTTGTGCCAGGTGTCGCCATCGGCGTCGACCGTCGGGTACATGAAGGCAAGCTTGTCGGGAGTTGCGGCCACCCGCTCCCGGAAGAGGTGGCCGACGCTGGCGGCCCGCTCGGTCAACAGGGCAGGGTCGTAGTGCTCGGCGGCGGGGTTCGCCAGGGTGGAGGGCTCGATCGGCATGCAGGCATCCTCGGCGCTGGGGACGGGTTGCCGGTGATGGTGTCACACGAAGGGGTTACCGGCCAGTCATGGGGGGCGATCCACAGGATGCTGGGCGACCGGTCCGCATGCCGGGCAGCCCGGGCGTCAGGGGCGCCGGGCGGTGGCCAGGTGGGTGTTGTTGACCAGGCCGATCGCCAGCCAGCAGGCGAACATCGACGACCCACCATAGGAGACGAACGGCAGTGGCAGGCCGGTGACCGGGAGCAACCCGAGGTTCATGCCGACGTTCTCCACGACCTGGACGGTGAGCCAGACTGCGACGCCCGCGCCGACGAGGCGGCCGAAGGCGTCTGGGGCCCTCGCCGCCACCGTGACCACGCGGACGACGAGGAAACCGAGGAGGAGCAGCAGCCCACCGGCACCGAGCAGACCGAGCTCCTCCCCGGCGACCGAGAAGATGAAGTCGGTCTCCTGGAACGGGATGAACCCGCCCTGGGTCTGCCGACCGCGGCGGAAGCCCTCCCCCGTGATCCCGCCGGAGCCGATGGCGATCCGGACCTGGTGGGTCTGGTAGCCGATGCCCTGGGGGTCGGCCTCCGGGTGGGCGAACGCGGTGATCCTGTCGCGCTGGTAGGGCGAGAGGACCGGGGTGGTCACCGCGAGGGTGATCCCCAGGACGGCCAGGACGACGACGCCGACGAGCCACCGCCTGGGCGCCCCACCGACGGCGATCACCCCGAAGGCGAGGGCACCGAGGACGAGGGCCGAGCCGAGGTCAGGCTGTAGCAAGATCAGGCCGATGGGGAGCACGGCCAGCAGCCAGGCGAGCGCGACGTCACGGTGTCCCGGTGCCGTGCCCCGGTCCCAGCGCTCGGCGAGGACGACCGCCAGACCGACGCAGAGCGCAACCTTGGCGAACTCGGAGGGCTGGACGCTGAAGCCCGCAGGCAGGTGGATCCACGACCGGGAGCCATTGACCGTCGAGCCGAGCGGGGAGAGGACGGCGATCAGGCCGAGCAGCGACCCGGCATACGCCACGGGGGCGAGGAGGCGCAGGGTCTGGTGCGACAGGCGGGTGACCCCCAGCGCGAGCCCGACCCCGATCGCCGTGTTGAGCAGGTGCCGGACGAGGTAAACCGTGCCGTGGTCGTGCGCCGTCGCCGACCACACGAGCAGGGCGCCCACGAGGGAGACGCCGAGCGCCCCGATGAACAGGCCCCAGTCGCTGCGGGCGAGCGTCCTTAGGACGGGACGATCCTGGTGAGGATCTCGCGGCACCGGTCGACGTCGCCGGCCATCGCAGCGCACAGGTCGTCGATCGAGTCGAAACGCAGAGTGGGCCGGATGTGCTCGACGAACTCGACCATGAC
>JBDTBX010000167.1:0-3923 GCA_039923915.1 Nostocoides sp.
GATCCATGCGGGTGCAGTGGCCGCAGTACTGGGGGCAGGTCGAGAGCAGCTCGGCGAGCACCTTGGTGGGGTAGCGGTGGGTCAGTCCCTCGGCCGCCCACATGTCGTGCTCGTGCAGGCTGTCGCGAGCCGCGAACGGGTGGCTCGGCCAGTCGGTGCGGCGGTCGGAGAACACGGGCAGCATGTAGCGACGCACCGGGTCGGCGAGAAAGGCGGCGTCGTATGCCGTGCCGGCTTTGGGCAACGGGGTGTCGGTCGCCGGTACGACCGTGTTGAGCATCTGCGGGGGGAGGAGCATCGACATCGTGGCCCGCCGCGCTTGGTCGCGCTCGAGGTCGGCGTAGAACGCGTCGGTGAGGAGGTCACCCATGACCAGGCGGAGCTGCTTGGTGTTCTTGACGCAGTGGGCACGCTGCCACTGGGCACTGGCCCAGTCCGCCTCGGTCACGTCGCGCCAGCCCGGGAGGCGGCGCCAGTCCGGCTCGACGAGCGGACGGCGACGGTAGGTATAGGGCTGCGCGAGTGCGGTGCTCATGACTCGATGGTACGGGATGTTCTACGCTGATCAGAGCACCCTGCCGCAATATTTGTGGCATCCACGTCAGGAACGGGAGAATCTGTGACCAGCACACCCTTGGGGCCGTCCTCGCCGGTCGGCCTGCACCGGGTCCTCGACCCGGCCGGGTCCACCCTGCCGCAGGCGGCCCGACGGCTCGACAACCGCGCCGAGATCTGGCCGGACGAGGTGCGGATCGCGATCGAGACGCTCAACCTGGACGCCGCCTCCTACCGCCAGCTCGCCGAGAAGCACACGACCGATGGGGTCCTGGACGGGGAGGCGGTTCGCAGCGAGGTGCTGGCGATCGTCGCCGAGCGCGGCAAGATGCAGAATCCGGTCACCGGGTCCGGCGGGATGCTCATCGGCACCGTCGCCGAGGTCGGGCCGCGGTCCTGCCTTCGTCTCGCCGTGGGTGACCGGGTGGCCACCCTCGTCTCGCTCTCGCTCACCCCGTTGCTCCTGACCGACTGCCTTGCCCGGTGGGACGGCCGGTCCGAGCGGGTTCCCGCGGCCGGCCATGCCATCCTGTTCGGCCGCTCGATCGCCGCCGTCCTGCCCGAGGACCTCTCGCCGGACCTGTCCCTCATGGTCATGGACGTGTGCGGCGCCCCGGCCCTCGTGGCCAAGGTGGTGGAGGAGTATGCCGCGCGCGGGATCTCCCCGTCGGTGCTCGTCCTCGGTGGCGCCGGCAAGTCGGGCTCGCTCTGCCTTGCCGCGGCCCTGGACAAGGGCGCAGGTCGCCGCATCGCCGTCGTACCCAACGACCTGGAGGCCGCCGCCCTGGTGGACACGGGCCTCGCCGATGAGATCGTGGTGGCCGACGCCCGGTCGCCACTTCGCCTCTCGGAGGCCGTTGCCGCTGCAGGCGGGCCCGCAGACATCACCGTTGTCTGCGTCGACGTGCCCGGCTGCGAGCAGCCGGCGATCCTGTCGACCGCCCAGGGCGGCACCATCATCTTCTTCTCGATGGCGACGAACTTCGCCGCTGCCGCCCTGGGCGCCGAGGGCGTCGCCGCCGACGTGCGGATGCTCGTCGGCAACGGCTACACACCCGGGCACGCGGTCTACGCGCTGGATCTGCTGCGTCGCAACGGTTCGGTCCGCTCGCTGTTCGAGGCGCGGCTCCACTGAGGACCAAGGACCCTTGCGAGTTGGGTCGCGGGGATGGTCGGGTGTAGCCATGCCCATGGCGACCAATCCAGCGACCTACTCCGACTCCGACCTCGACCTCGACCTGCGCTGGTGGGCCGCCGCGAACTACCTCACGGTCGGCCAGATCTACCTGCAGGGCAACGCCCTGCTGCGCGACCCGCTCACCCTGGACCACATCAAGCCCCGACTGCTCGGTCACTGGGGCACCAGCCCGGGCCTGTCGATGATCTACGCCCTGGTGAACCGGCGGATCCGGGAGACCGACAGCCAGTGGCTCTACGTCACCGGCCCCGGCCACGGCGGCCCGGCGCTCGTCGCCGCCACCTGGCTCGAGGGGACGTACTCCGAGATCTACCCCGCCATCGGCGACGACGCCGAGGGTGTCCTGCACCTGTTCCGTCAGTTCTCCAGCCCCGGTGGCATCCCCAGCCACGTGTCGGTCCAGACACCCGGCAGCATCCACGAGGGCGGTGAGCTCGGCTACGCACTCGTCCACGCCGGTGGCGCCGCCATGGACCACCCCGACCTCGTCGTGGCGTGCGTCATCGGCGACGGGGAGGCCGAGACCGGGCCGCTCTCTGCGAGCTGGCGACTGCCGACCTTCCTCAACCCGCGCCGGGACGGCGCCGTCCTGCCGATCCTCCACCTCAACGGCTACAAGATCGCCGGTCCGACCGTGCTCGGCCGGACCGACGACGCCGACGTCGAGGCCTACCTGCACAGTCAGGGCTGGGACCCGGTGACGGTGAGCGGGGACGACCCCCGGCTCGTCTTTCCCCAGCTGGAGGCGGCCCTCGGTTCCGCCCACGACCGAATCCGGGAGCTCCAGGCGGTCGCCCGAGCCGACGGCGCCTCGTCCGCCGCGGAGCGGCACCGGTGGCCCGCCATCATCCTGCGCACCCCCAAGGGCTGGACCGGGCCGAAGGTTGTCGACGGCATTCAGATCGAGGGGACCAACCTGGCCCACCAGGTGCCCCTCTCCGGCCTCGCCGAGAACCCCGCCCACCTGGTGATGCTCGAGGACTGGATGCGGTCCTACCGCCCAGAGGACCTGTTCGACGCCGACGGGCGCCTCGTGCCCGAGCTGCGCGCCCTCGCACCGGAGGGCGACCTGCGGATGTCGGCCAGCCCCTACGCCAACGGGGGCCGGCTGCGCACCGAGCTCGCCCTCCCCGAGCACACGGCATACGAGATCGACATCGCCGACCGCGGCACCGTCTGGTTCGAGAACACCCTCTCCCTGGGCCGGCTGCTCCGGGACACGTATGCCGCCGACACTCGACCCGACGGGGGTGGCACCTTCCGGCTGTTCTCACCCGATGAGACGGCGAGCAACCGGCTCCAGCCGGTGTTCGAGGTAACCGACCGATGCTGGACCGCACCGCTGCTGCCGACCGACAGCCACCTCGGCCCGGACGGGCGGGTCATGGAGGTGCTGAGCGAGCACCTGTGCCAGGGCTGGCTCGAGGGGTATCTGCTGAGCGGTCGGCACGGGATCTTCGCCACCTACGAGGCGTTCGCCATGGTGTCGGCCTCGATGGCGATCCAGCACACCAAGTGGCTCCAGCACGCGCAGTCCCTGCCGTGGCGCGCCTCGGTGAGCTCGCTCAACATCCTGCTGACCTCCACCTGCTGGCGCAACGACCACAACGGGTTCAGCCACCAGGGGCCGGGCCTCATCGACTGCCTCATCCCGCTGGCACCGGACGTCGTGCGGGTCTGGTTCCCCCCGGACGCCAACACGACCGTGTCGATCTCCAACCACTGCCTGCGCAGCACCGACCACGTCAACCTCATCGTCGTCGACAAGCAGAAGCACCTGCAGTACCTGTCGATGGCCGAAGCCGACGCTCACTGCGCCGCCGGCGCCGGTGTCTGGGAGTGGGCCAGCACCCTGCCGGCGGGGGAGGACCCCGACGTGGTCCTCGCCTGTGCCGGCGACGTGCCCACCCAGGAGGCGCTCGCGGCGGTCGAGCTCGTCGCGCAGCACGCACCCGAACTAGGGGTCCGGTTCGTCAACGTCGTCGACCTGATGGCGCTGCTGCCCGAGAACGACCACCCACACGGTTTCGCCGACAGCCAGTTCGACGAGATCTTCACGCCAGACCGACATGTCGTCTTTGCCTTCCACGGCTACCCGCGCGCCATCCATCAGGTCGTCCACGGCCGGTCCGAGCCCGGCCGGTTCCACGTCCGCGGCTTCAACGAGCAG
>JBDTBX010000168.1:0-13188 GCA_039923915.1 Nostocoides sp.
TCGTCTCCTCAACCGCTGACATCGAAGCCCTCCCCGGTCATCGTGACGAATAGGTCCTCCAGACTCGGGGCATCGATGACGAAACCCCGGACGCCGACACCGGCCGCGACGAGCGCCGCAACGATCCGTTCGGGGTCGAGGTCGCCCGGGACGCCGTGCACCTCGTGGCCGACCGTGCGCACCTGCGCGACACCCAGGTCGGTGAGAACCGTGGCGGCCGCGTCGACCCGGCCGGTCTGGACCCGAACGGTGGACACCGCTCCCTGCCGGATCTCGGCCACCGTCCCCTGCGCGACGAGGTGTCCGTCGCTCATCACGCCGAGGTGCGTACACACCTGCTCGACCTCCGACAGAAGATGGCTGGAGACGAGAACGGTGGCCCCGTCAGCGGCCAGCGAGCCGATGAGCGACCGGACCTCGCGAGTCCCTTGCGGGTCGAGGCCGTTCGTCGGTTCGTCGAGCACGAGCAGGTCGCGCGGCATGAGCAGGGACGCGGCGATGGCCAGCCGTTGCCGCATGCCGAGGGAGTAGGCGCGGTACTTCTTGGTGGCCGCTGCGAGCAGCCCGACCCGGTCCAGGGCGCCGTCCACCCGGGTCCGCGCCGTCGCCGGGTCTGCGTACCGGTCGGCGGCATCGAGCCGGTCCAGGTTGGCGCGCCCGCTGAGGTAGGGGTGAAAGGCCGGCCCCTCGACGAGCGACCCGACTCTGGGCAGGATCGCGCCCGCCGAAACCGGCATCGGCAGCCCGAGCAGCGTCCGGGACCCGGCGGTCGGCTCGATCAGCCCGAGCAACATCCGGATCGTCGTCGTCTTCCCCGACCCGTTCGGACCGAGGAACCCGAAGACCGCGCCGACGGGGACCGCGAGGTCGATCCCGTCGACGGCAGCCCGGTTGCCGAACCGCTTGGTCAGCCCGCTCGTGGCGACGGCGAGGTCACCAGCGCTCACGTGGCTCCCAACGCGGCATACAGCTGGTCGGGCGCGACTGCGCCGATGGCGATCCGCCCGTCATCGCCGAGGACCACGGAGAACAGCGTCCCGCTGAGCAGGCGCCCGCTGCCCCACGTCCCGGAGACCTTGGGCAGCAACCGGAGCATCTTGTCGAGCTGAGCCGTGCTCTGGCCGCCGCTCGTGGCGCCTCCGCTCAGCGACGACAGGGCGTCGGCGGGCAGCTTGGCGACGACGACGGTGGCCCATCCGGTCCCGACGATGGTCGGCTTGGCCATGGCGGTCGCAGTGCTGGGGGCGGTGCCGGTGGCGGTGGGGACCTTGGGCTCGTCGCCGTTGGTCACCGTCGTCCCGGGGGCCGGGGTGAACGCGAACTGGCGCGCGTCGGGCCTGCCGAAGTCGATGGCGGCGAAGCCGACCTCGAACGCCGGCTTCGACAACCGGGTCGAGTACACCTGAACCCGGAGCGGGACGTGCTTGACGCCGTCCATGGCGATCCGCACCTGGGCCACTCGGGTGTTCTTGGTCTTCGGGGTGAGGACGAGTTCGTATGCCGTGCGCCCGGCGACCCTGGCCGTCCCGGAGGTCGTCACCGTCGTCGACGGGTCGATCGCCTTCAACGCTTGGGCTGCGGCGTCCTGCGGCGTCGAGGGCAGCGCGCTCGCGGGAGGTTGGTTGACCCCGTCGGCGGGCAGCGTGCGCCTGGTCGCCGTCTTCGTGGCGCTCGACCAGGTCCAGAGCGTCGTGCCGTTCCTGATGATGTCGGACTCGCCCGTCGTCCCCACGACCGCGAGCCGCTGCTTGTCCGGGCCGTCGGCCCAGATCCGGAGCGTGTGCGAACCGGAGACAAGGGATGACATCTCGGCGCTGCCGTTGCTTGCGCCGATGCCGGGGATCGAGGGGAGGCCGAGGTCTGCGGACTCGACGATCGTGCCGGACATGGTGGCGACGTCCGCCTGCTGCACGTCGGCGAGCAGCTGGGCCGCCGACCGCGGGGCGAGGCCGGAGTCGGCACTGGCGCTTCGGGCATACGGCGTGACGGCGACGGCGGCGACCATCGCGACGGGGGCGATCCAGCGGGCCTTGGGGTGGGTTGTCCAGAAACTCATGCCCCCATCGTCGCCCGCCGCCCCTGTGAGGGACCTGAGACCGACGAACCGCGAGGAACGAGCCTGGTTCGTCGGAACGGAGAGAACCGGGCTCGAAGCGCTCCCCGCTGTCCGGTGGGCTCGTGGCATCGTGGGGGCGTGCGGGTGCTGCTGGTCGAGGACGAGGCCCGGATGGCGGCTGCCCTCGTCCGGGGTCTGGGCTCGGAGGGGTTCGTCACCGAGCACGTCACCGACGGGTTGGCGGGGCTGGAGGCGGCCCGGTTCGGCGGCTACGACGTCGTCGTACTCGACATCATGCTGCCCCGGATGTCTGGATACCAGATCGTGAGGACCCTTCGGGCAGAAGGGAACTGGGTCCCTGTGCTCATCCTGTCGGCCAAGGACGGGGAGTACGACGAGGCTGACGGGCTGGACTGCGGCGCCGACGACTACCTCACCAAGCCATTCTCCTTCGTCGTTCTCGTGGCACGCCTTCGGGCCCTGCTCCGACGTGACCCGGTCCCCCGGCCGGTGGCGCTCACGGTGGGCGACCTCGTGGTCGACCCGGCCGCGCAACGGGTCACCCGCGGCGGCGCTGACGTGTCGCTGTCGCCGACCGAGTTCCGGCTGCTCGAAGCCCTCGCCCGGGCGCACCCCACGGTGCGGTCCAAGGAACATCTTCTCGAGGCCGTCTGGGGCTTCGGCGAGGACGTCAACGTCGTTGAGGTCTATGTCGGCTACCTGCGCCGCAAGCTGGGTCGCGACCAGGTGGTCACGGTCCGCGGCCGCGGCTACCGGCTCGCGCCATGACGGCTGGCCCGCCGCGCTCCAATGGGTGGCAACGGCTCAGTCTGCGCGCGAGACTGATGGTCGTCGGCCTGCTGGGCGTGACCGGTGCGCTCGTCATCGGCGGGGTCACCCTCGACGCGGTGCTCGTCACGTCGCTGTCCCGAACCGTCCACGGTGAGGTGCGAGCCAGTGCGGACGAGGTCGCCGCGCTCGTCGACGCCGGTCGTCTCCCCGAGCCGATTCCGGTGTCGGGCGCCGAGATCGTCCAGGTTCTCGACGCGGGCGGCCACGTCGTCGGTGGATCGCTGACGGCCGACCGGCTCACCCCGCTCGTCACCGAGGGCGAGCGCCGGACAGCGGTGTCGGGGAGGCGGGTGGTCGTGCCGGCCAACCGGGCGGGACTCAGCGGTCAGCTCCAGGTGGCCGCCGTCGAGGCCGGCCCCGCGTCGGCAAGGGTGACCGTCGTCGCCGCCACCTCGACGACGACGATCGAGGCGAGCGGCCGGACCCTGCGGCTGCTCCTGCTCGGGCTGCTGCCGCTCATGCTCCTCGTCCTCGGACTCGTCGCCTGGCGGGTCATCGGAGCCGCCCTGCGCCCAGTCGAGTTGTTGCGGGTCGGGGCAGAGCGGATCGACGAGGCGTCGGCCGACGACGAACTCCTCCCGGTCCCGCCGACCCGAGACGAGATCGCCGCCCTCGCGACGACGCTCAACGAGATGCTCGGGCGGGTCGCCGGAGCCCGGCGCACCCAGCGAGCCTTCGTCGCGGATGCGGCCCACGAGCTGCGCAGCCCGCTCGCGAGCATGCGCACCCAGTTGGAGGTCGCCCAGCACCTCGGCGACACGAGCGAGCTCACGAGCGGTCTGCTCGCGGAGGTCGAGCGACTGAGCACCTTGGTCGAGGACCTCCTCCTCCTCGCCCGTGAAGGCGACACGAAGCCAGACCGGCGCACCCCCTCCGGCCCCCTGGCCGAGGTGCTCAGAACGGCCGTCGACCGGTATGCCGCCTCACGGGTCCCCGTCCGGCTCAACCTCGGGTCCGGGGTCGGTCTGGTCGACACGCAGGTCGTCGTCGCGATCGACGACCGCGACCTCACCCGCGTCGTGGCCAACATCGTCGACAACGCCGTGCGGCACGCCGCGGCACGGGTTGACGTATCCGCATCTCTCGCAGGCAAGTTCGCGCAGATTGTCGTGACCGACGACGGTGCTGGAATCCCGACGAGCGACCGCGACCGGGTCTTCGACCGGTTCACCCGGCTCGACGAGGCTCGAGACCGCGACAGCGGAGGCACCGGGCTGGGCCTGCCGATCACCCGCCACTTGGTGGCCAGGGCCGGAGGGTCGATCAACCTCGGCAACCGGTCAGCCGGGCCGGGGCTGGCCGTGACCGTCGCGCTGCCACTCGGTCAACCGACCGGGTAGGTCTCGCTGGCGACGTATGCGGCATACGCCGCCTCGGTGACGCCCCGGTCGGCGATGACCTGCGCGAGGAACCGGCCGCTCGGCTTGACCGTCCGGTCGAGGGTCTCGGAGTCGAGGTGGACGATCCCGAAGCGCGCGCGGTCGCCCTCGGCCCACTCCCAGTTGTCGACGAAACACCAGTGGTAGTACCGCTCGAACGGCAGGCCCGATCCGGCGATCGCGGCGAGGTGGTCATGGACGTACCTCGAGCGGAAGCGCTCGACGCGACCCGTGACACCGTTGTCACAGGTGCCGTTCTCGGTGACCCAGATCCGGCCGGGGTAGCGCGCGTGCAGGTCGCGCGCGACCTCCACGATGCCGGCGGGATGGATCTCCCAGCCGAGGTCGTTGACCGGCACGCCGGGAAAGGTGCCGTCGTCGATCTTGGAGACGGCTGTGCGCGAGTAGTAGTTGATCCCGAGGTAGTCGTAGTGGCGGCCGGGCCGGACTCCCTTTGGCTGCGGCCCGAGGAAGGACCGGAACCGGCCGCCGAGGAGCGCGTCGGTGAGCACCGTCTGGAAGAGGTGCTCGTTGACCCGGGTGAGGACGCGGTGGACGGGATGGCGCGGGTTGAGCGGCGCGAAGACCCGCAGGTGGTGCGCCACGCCCACCTGGGCGTCGGGCTGGATCGCGTGAATCAGGTCGTATGCCGCGCAGTGCGAGATCGCCATGTGCCGCAACACTTTTCGCACGTTGCGATAGGACGACGTGCCCGGTGGGCCCTGTTTGAGAAGGTGGAACTGTGCGGCATACACGTTGGGCTCGTTGATCGTCACCCACTCGCTCACCACGTCCCCGAGGGCCTCCACGACGGCCCTCGTGAAGCGGAGGAACAGGTCGACGCTGCGCGGGGCGGTCCACTCCCCCATCTCCTGGAACCAGAGCGGGTTGGTGAAGTGGTGCAGGGTGACGAGCGGCTCGATCCCGTTGTCGCGCAACGCCTGCAGCTCCTTGCGATACCGGTCGAGGACGGCCTGGTCGAACTCCCCCTCGCGCGGCTCGATGCGCGACCACTCGACGCCCATCCGATAGATCTGGAGGCCGAGGTCGGCCATCAGGGCGGTGTCCTCGCGCCACCGGTTCCAGTGGTCGGTGGCCCGGACCGGACTCGAGCCGTCGCCGATCCTGCCGGGCTGCTGCGCCCACGCATACCAGTTGTTGTTGCGGTCGCCGCCCTCGATCTGCAGGGCCGACGTCGAGACCCCGATCCGCAGACCACCGGTCGAGAACCTCATCCTGGGACCATAGGTGCCTGGGCAAGTTTGGCGACCCGACCCGTCAGTACCGCGGTGATCGCGACCGTCACGAGGGCGCTGAGCAGCAGTGCCGTGTTCTCGCCCGGCCGGAGGACGCCGAGGGTGGTGCCGAGGGTCGCCGCGGCCACCGGAACCCCGAGCTGGGCAGACGTGAGCACAGCGACGGGCCACGGCTGACCGGTCACGGCCAGCACGCCGTGGACGACGGCCGCGGCCACCCCGAGGGACAGGCCGAGGGCGATCGCGGACGGGTGTTGCGCCAGCTGACGCAGATCCAGGGACGCCCCCAGCCAGACGAAGAAGATCGGGGCGAAGAACCCCTCCGTCATCGCGAAGACCTGGTTCGTCAACCGTCGCGGCTCCCCGATCCCCGCGATGGTCAGGCCGAGGACGAACCCGGCGAGCATCACGGACACGTGGGTCACTGCGGCGATGGCGGCCAGCCCGAACAGGAGCGCCAACGTGGACCGGAGCTCCACCGCGAGCCCGCGTTCCTCGGACACGTGGTGGACCCGTCGCCGAAGTCCACGCCGCTCGAACGTCCGAAGGACGAGAAAGACCACGCCACCGGCTCCGAGGACGAGCGCCGAGCCCAGGGCCGCGCGGCCGACGTGCGCCGGGTCGATGACGAGCGGCAGCAGCACGATGCACACCGCGTCGGCGATCGCGATCTGCGGCAGCATCTCCACGATCGCCCTGCCCGACAACCGAACTCCGGCGAGCGAGGGCATGATGAGTGACGCCGACGAGGACGTGAGGATCACGGCATACAACGCCGGGTGGCCCGTGTCGAAGGCCCGGGCGATGAGCAGGGCCACCGGGATCGAGAGGGCGCCGATCGCCACAGCCCGGGCCACGCCCCTGACCGCGCCCACGCGCAGCGCGGCGTCGCGAACCGGCACGTGTGAACCCGCGACGAGCATGACGAGCGCGAAGCCCACCTGTGCGAGGAAGCCGAACGTCGCGTTCGAACTGTCCAGGACGTTGAATCCCGATGCTCCCAGGGCGATGCCAACGGCCAGTTCGCCGATGACGACGGGGATGCGGGCGAGTCGTTGGACGGCGAGAAGCGGCCCGAGCAGGGCGACGGCGCAGATGAGCGCCAGCTGGGCGAACGTCACGCTCCTCATCATCTCGCCAGCGCCTGCCAGTTCGTTGATCGGAGCGGACGTGACCTGTGAATCGCCCATGAGATCGAGATTCGGGGGGGCCATGCGTGCAGAACCCGACGTAGATTCGTGAAATGACGCTGGCAGCGACCCCGGTGGCGCCGCTCGATCCGGCCCCGCCACCTGACGGGCCCCTCGGTCCCCTGCGCCGCGTGGCGCGGCGGCTCCGCGAGGTGCCGGGGCGGACGAGGACCATCGCCTCCCTCCTCGTCGTGCTCCTCGTCGCCGGCCTCGTCTGGTGGACCGTCGCCGACCACGGGCCGCCGCCCCTCACCAGCGCCGACGTCGCCAAACAGGTCGGCGCAGCGATCAAGGCCCAGCAACGCGCGGTGGCCGAGCAACCGCCCGATGCCGTCGCGGCATACGCGCTGCTCGCTCCCTCACTCGTGACCATCGTGAGCAGCGGCGGCGCCTCGACGGCCGAGGAGCCGGCGACGGTCGGGACCGAGCGACTCGGCTCCGGCGTCGTCGTCAACGCCGACGGCTCCATCCTCACGGCGGATCACGTCATCGACGGAGCCACCTCGGTGCAGGTCACGTTCGCCGACGGGACGACCTCGAACGCCCGGGTCGCGAGCGCCGACAAGGACACCGACACGGCCACCCTCTCCGTCGCGAACCTCCCGACAGTCGTCGTCCCGGCCACCCTCGGCGGTGGGGCCCGGGTGGGCGACGCCGTCTACGCGCTCGGCAACCCGCTCGGCCTCCGCAGCTCCTTCACCGCCGGCGTCGTGTCGGCCGTCGACCGCACGGTCAAGGTCGACGTGACGCGATCGCTGAAGGGACTCATCCAGTTCGACGCGGCCGTCAACCCCGGCAACTCCGGCGGCCCGCTCGTCAACAGCGGCGGCCAGGTGATCGGCATCGTCACCGGCCTCGCCAACCCCTCCGCCCAGGCCTTCTTCGTGGGCATCGGCTTCGCCGTCCCCATCGCCTCGGTCGGTGGCGGCGGCACCATCCCACCCCAGTAGAGGACCCACCCATGGACCAGGACCGCCCGCAGCACCCGCTCCAGCAGGCGCTCTACGAGGTGAAGAAGACGATCGTCGGGCAGGACCTGCTCCTCGAGCGGATGTTCGTCGCGCTCCTCGCCCGCGGCCACCTCCTCGTCGAGGGCGTCCCCGGGCTGGCCAAGACGATGGCGATCAAGACCCTCGCCGACGCGATCGGCGGCCAGTTCCAACGCATCCAGTTCACGCCCGACCTCGTGCCGGCCGACCTCGTCGGCACCCGGATCTACAACCAGAAGGAGGGCGAGTTCCAGGTCTCGCTCGGCCCGGTCATGGCCAACCTCGTCCTCGCCGACGAGATCAACCGCGCCCCCGCCAAGGTCCAGAGCGCGCTCCTGGAGGTCATGCAGGAGCGGCAGGTCACCATCGGCCGCCAGACGTATCCGGCCCCCGACCCGTTCCTCGTCATGGCCACTCAGAACCCCATCGAGAGCGAGGGAACCTACGCCCTCCCCGAAGCCCAAGTTGACCGGTTCATGCTCAAGGTCATCGTCGGATATCCTTCTGCCACAGAGGAATTCGTCATCGTCGAGCGCATGACCCAGCCGCTGCCCACGACCCAGCGGGTCCTCTCGCCCGAGCAGCTCGCCGACTTCCAGAAAGCCGTCGACAGCGTCTACGTGGACCCCAGCGTGATCTCGTATGCCGTGCAGCTGGCGACCGCGACCCGCTCACCGGCCGCTGTGGGCCAGTCCGACCTGGTCCGCTACGTGTCGTTCGGGGCGAGCCCACGGGCGTCGATCAACCTGGTCCGGGCAGCCAAGGCGCTGGCCTACCTGCGCGGCCGCACCTATGCCCTGCCCGTGGACGCCCGGGACCTCGCCGGCGACGTGCTCCGGCACCGGCTCGTCCTGTCCTATGAGGCGCTGGCCGACGACGTGTCAGCCGACGACATCCTCGCCCCGATCATCGGCGCCGTGCGGCTGCCCGAGGTGGTCGCCGACCGCGAGGCGCGGGTTCCGACGCCGACCCCACGCGGTGGTGAGTCGTGGCCGGGACCGACCAGCTGACGCCGGAGCGCGTGCTCCGGCGGCTCGAGTGGCGGGTCATCCGCCGCCTCGACGGCCGGCTCCAGGGCGACTACCGGACCTTCTTCCGCGGGACCGGCCTGGACTTCACCGACCTGCGCGAGTACGCGCCGGGCGATGACCTGCGGCACATCGACTGGAACGTCACCGCCCGGATGGACCAGCCGTTCGTCCGCGAGTACGTCGAGGACCGCGAGGTCACCGGCTGGCTGCTCCTCGACCGGTCGGCGTCGATGGCGTTCGGCCCGGCCGACCGGCAGAAGGACCTCGTCATGGCCGAGGTCGCCACCACCTTGGCGCAGGTCCTGGCCCGCAGTGGCAACCAGGTCGGCGCGATCCTCTTCGACCACGACGTCGAGAAGACCCTGCGGCCCGGACACGGCCGCAAACAGGTGCTCCGGATCGCCAGCGAGTTGCTCAAGCCCCCAATGCATCCCGACGGGACCGCCCCGACCGACCTCGCGGTCCTGCTCCGGGCGGCGAGCGGGGTGATCCGGCGCCGCAGCCTCGTCGTCGTCGTCAGCGACTTCATCAGTGAGCCAGGCTGGGAGCAGCCCCTCGGGATCCTCGCCCGGCGCCACGACGTCGTGGCCATCTCGGTCCTCGACCGCCGCGAGGGCGAGCTGCCGCGGGCCGGGATGATCTGGATCGAGGACGCCGAGACCGGGGAGCAGATCTTCGTGGACAGCGACGACGAGAGCTTCCGCAGCCGGCTGTCGTCAGCGGCCGAGCAGCGTCAGGCCGAGCTGCGCGAGACCGTGCGATCGGCCGGGACCGAGCTGCACACCGTGACGACCGACGAAGACCTCGTGCGGGCCCTCGTGCGGATCTCCGAGCTGCGCAAGCGGTTGCGCCGATGACGTTCACCTCGCCCTGGTCGCTCGTCGGTCTGCTGCTCCTGCCAGCCGCCGTCGCGGCATACCGAATCCTCCTGCGCCGTCGCACCCGCCGGCGCGAGGAGCTCGCGGCACAGGGTCTCATCGCGACCGGTCCCACGCCGGGGGCGAAGGGTGGACGGCGGCGGCTTGTCGTGCCCTCGCTCTTCCTCGCCGCCCTCGCCCTGCTCCTCGTCGGGCTCGCCCGGCCGCAGGCGTCGGTGGCCGAGCCCCGGCGGGAGGGGACGGTCATCCTCGCCTTCGACGTATCAAACAGCATGACGGCGACCGACCTCGCCCCGACCCGGCTGGTGGCCGCCCAGAAGGCGGCACACGCCTTCGTCGATCGGCAGCCGTCGACGGTGCGGATCGGGGTCGTCGCGTTCAGCGACACCGGACTGGTCACCCAGCAGCCGACCGACAACAAGGCCGATGTCCTCGCCGCCGTCGACCGGCTCACCGCACAGGGGTCCACGTCGCTCAGCCATGGCATCCAGTCCTCGCTCACGGCGATCGCCGGCAAGCCGGTGACGATCAACGCGCCGAGCGAGGATGGCACCCCCGCGACCGGAAGCGACATCGGCTACTTCTCCAACGCCGCCGTCATCCTGCTCTCCGACGGCGAGGACACCGCCCACGCCGACCCCGAGATCGCCGCTCAGGCGGCCGCCCTCGCCGGCGTCAAGATCTATCCGATCGGCCTCGGCCGCCCGACCGGGACGACGGTGAAGATCGACGGCTACACCCTGGCCACGACACTCAACGAGCCACTCCTCAAGCAGGTCGCCAAGGACACCGGGGGCACCTACTACGCCGCCGACGACGCCGCCTCGCTCACCACGATCTACTCCCACATCGACCTCAAGTGGATCGCCCACCCCCAGCTGATCGAGGTCACCGGCCTCTTCGCCGCCGCCGCGGCCCTGCTCCTCCTGCTCGGCGTCGGGCTGTCCCTCCACTGGTTCGGCCGGGTGATCTGAGGTGGGTTTCGCCTGGCCGCTAGCCCTGCTCGGCCTCCTCGCCCCGATCGCCCTCGTCGCGGCATACGTCTGGATCTCCCGGCGGCGACGGCGGTCGGTCGTCCGGCACTCGAACGTCGCGCTCGTGCGCGCCGCAGCACCTCGTATGCCGGGCTGGAAGCGGCACCTGCCGGTCGCCCTCGTCGTCGCCGCGCTCACCGTCATGGTCGCGGCCGCCGCCCGTCCCCGCGTCGAGGCGACGGTGTCGCAGTCTGGCAGCGCGGTCATCCTGGCCCTGGACGTCTCCGGCTCGATGTGCTCGACCGACGTCGACCCGAACCGGCTCACCGCCGCGCAGAACGCAGTCCGGACTTTCGTCGGGGCCCAGGACAGCAGCACCAAGATCGGGCTGGTCATCTTCTCCGGCTTCGCCCAGGTCGCCGTCGCGCCCACCACCGATCGGCAGCCGCTCGTCAACGCGATCAACGCGGTGACGACCGGTCGCGGCACGACCATCGGGGCTGCGATCCTGTCCTCGATCAACGCGATCTCCCAGATCGACCCGAACGTCAAGCCGGCCGACACGACGCCCGCCCCCAGCCCGCCCGCGAGCGGCCACTACGCCCCGGAGATCGTCGTGCTCCTCACCGACGGCGCCAACACCCGCGGAGTCACTCCGCAGGAGGCGGCCACCCAGGCCGCGGCCCGCGGCGTGCGCGTCTACCCCATCGGCTTCGGCACCACCAACCCTGCGCCGATGGTCTGCTCGGCCGACCAACTGGGCGGCGACATGTTCCAGGGGTTCGGCGGCGGTGGGTTCGGTGGGCGCATGAGCCAGTACCTCATCGCCGACGAACCGACCCTCAAGCAGGTGGCGGCCACGACCGGCGGCGCCTACTACAAGGCCACCGACGCCGGCCAGCTGCAGGGCGTGCTCAAGGACCTACCCAACAACGTCGACCGCGTCACCCGGCCGGTCGAGATCAGTGCGGGTCTCGTGGCGCTCGGGATCGTCCTGCTCATCGGGGGGGTTGCGGCGGCAGCCCGGTGGAGCGCCTTCCCCGTGTGAGCGCCATGCTGGTCCTATGCCGCTCACGCCCGAGGACCTGACCCACCTGACCCGCTGCGTCGACCTCGCCGAGCGTGCCGTCGACGTGGGCGACGAGCCGTTCGGGTCGCTGCTCCTCGACGCCGACGGTGTCGTCCGCTTCGAGGACAGCAACCACGTGGGTGGCGGCGACGGGACCCAACACCCGGAGTTCGCCATCGCGCGGTGGGCCGCGGCGAACCTCACGCCGAAGGACCGTTCGGCGGCAACGGTCTACACCTCTGGCGAGCACTGCCCGATGTGCTCGGCCGCGCACGCCTGGGTCGGGCTCGGCCGGATCGTGTATGCCGCCTCCTCGGCCCAGCTCGGCGGCTGGCTGGAAGAGGTCGGAGTCCCGCCGGGCCCGGTCACGCCGCTCGCGATCAATGAGGTGGCGCCCGGCATACAGGTCGATGGTCCGGCCCCCGAGCTCGCCGCCCGACTCCGGGCCCTGCACCAGCGCTTTCACGGATCACTGCGGTGAGGCGCCGCCCAGTTCACCGGCACGGCGCGCCACGAAGAGCATGAGGTCGGTCCGCGACCGCAACCCGAGTTTGGCCAGGATGTGCGAGACGTGGGTCTCGACCGTCCGGCGCGACTGGAACAGGACCTCGGCGACTTCGGGGTTGGACAACCCGCTCGCGACCTGTCTCGCCACCCGACCTTCGGTCCTGGTGAGCGACTCCCAGCCGGTCGTGGGTCGGGGGCCGGCGGTCCGGCGGCCGCGGGTCAGGCCCAGCCGCCGGAAGGCCGCGCCCGCCTCCGTCACGTCGTGGTCGGCCCCCACCTCGGCGTACGCCCGCAGCGCCGACTCGGCCAGTGGGCGGGCCTGCGGCGTGCGGCCCGCCTCGGCGAGCGCGACGGCCGCCAGCTGAGCAGCCCCGGCATACGCGAGCCGGCGTCGTGTCGTCCCGAGCAGGCGGACTCCCTCGAGGAGCTGGTCGCAGTCTGCGCCGAGCACCCCTGCGGCCGTCGTGGCCGTTCCCGCCAGGTACGCCACGGTGGGGTTCCGCCGCGCCAGGTCGTCCAGAACCGGCAGCAGCCTGCCGGCGGTCTCGTGGTCACCGGCCGCCATGGCGAGCCGGGCGAGGTCCACCCCGAGCCCGGCACACTCGATGAAGTCCTCCCCGGCGATGCATTCGTCCCACCCGTCCCGCAGGGTCGCCAGGGCTGCGCGCTGGTCGCCCATGGCGGCCAGGTGCGCACTCTGCGCGGCGAGGAGCCAGACGCGCCCGTGCCCCATCTCGAGCGATCGGCCCCGTTGGCCGCGCAGACGTTCGAGCAACGGCAAGGCGGCGTCAGGACCGCTGTGATGGAAGGCGACGAAGGCACGGATGCCCAAGCCAGTGGGCTCGAGCCGGACGTCGGTGGAGTCGAACAGGGCATCGCGCGCGTCGAGCTCGGCGTCGACGTCGGCCAGGTGACCGCTCTGGCAACGCAACTGGGCCCCGGCGTCGAACGCGGCGAGGACGCCGGCTGCATGCCCCCCGGCCTCGGAGGCCTGCCGGCCCCGTTCG